>JAASTM010000180.1 GCA_021767325.1 Spirochaetales bacterium | reverse complement strand
GTTTTATCTGCATCTGAAGATTATCAATGTGGAGTCCGGCGCTATTATTGGGTCGAGCATTTCACAGGGGCTTTCGGAGAATGACTTCCTGGGTATGTGCAACGGGGCGGTGGAACCGCTGTTCTGATACCCGCCGCTGTGGTATGCTGGGGCATGATGAGCTCATGCCCCCTGTGCGGCGGCCAACCCGCAGGGCAAGTGGAAGCAGGTGTGGAAGAGTGGGTGGAGGTAAAGGCTGCCCGCTACTTTCACTGCCGGTACTGCGATCTGGTGTTTCTCGATCCGCTGCAGCGCCCTGACGAATCCCGGGAACGTGAACGTTATCTCGAACACAATAACTCCTCGGAGGATGAATGCTATGTGGCCTATCTGCGCGGTTTTGCAGAGGAGGCTCTGCTGCCGCACATTGCACCGCCGGCCGAAACGCCGGCGGCGAAGGTCTTGGATTTCGGCAGTGGTCCGAATCCTGTGTTCGCTGGCGTGCTGCAGGAGATGGGCTTTGAAGTGGATATTTATGATCCGCTGTTTGCACCGGGGCTGGAGTGGCAAGGCCGGTGCTACGATGCGGTGACCGCGGTCGAAGTAGCCGAACACCTGTTCCAGCCTTTGGAGGAGTTCCGGCGGCTGCGGCAGGTGCTGCGGCCGGGCGGATATGTGGCGCTGCGGACCCTGCTGCATTTCGGCGACCGCCAGCGCTTTGCCGGCTGGTGGTACCGGCAGGACCCGACGCATGTGTGTTTTTATTCGCCTCGCAGCTTCGAAGTACTGGCCGCACTCCTGAACATGCGTGTGGTGGATATCAAGGCCGGGCGCAGCATAGTGTTGCAGCTCCAGGGCTCCTCGGATACGCAGGGGTAGGGTTATCGAAGCTGGATGCGGGCCGAGAAGGTGGGTGTCTCGTCCTGCAGGTATCCGAACACCGTGGATTCGGAGTCGCAATCGCAGCGGCGGAGTTTTACCTTGTCCATGTACGATGCCGCCTGCAGGTAGTTGATAGAAAAACGCAGGCTCTGCACTGCATTTATCTCTTCCGGTGAATAACAGTCGAGAAACCAGCGTACATAGCGCGTATTGTTCACATGATCGTTCTGATCCAGGTCGGAATAACGGGCCGTAACCTCGAGTTCGCTGCAGCCCTCCGTATCAACGGAATTTATTTTTGGTGCAGCCTCGGGCAGGGCATCTTCCATCTGATCCAGCGGATACGGAGCGAAAAGCTCTTTCGGCCGTACCGGACGCATGGTATCGATATTCAGCAGCAGCCAGGCACTGGTAGCCCGGCCTTTTATTGTCCCTTCGGTGTCCTGCAGCCGAAAATCACGGTTCGCAAACGGGCCCTGCGGTGTTTTCGGCCAGGTGCTCAACCGGAGTTCATCGCGATGACCCGGGAAATCATCTATTTCGAGCAACAGGCGTGAGAGAACCCACATCAGGCCCTCCTGTGCGCAGTAGGTTTCACCAAAGCCGAGCTGCTCGGCCTGCAGCAAGGCTGCTTCCTGAAAAAGTGAGAAAAGTGCGGGTAAAGACAGACGCCCGCGGGCATCGGTTTCACTATAGAGTACGGTGTGGGGCATGTGGTAGATGTAGTCTTCTTTTATCACATCTCTACTCTATGGAGAATTGACGGATAGTGCAAGGGGAATAATACACATACATATTTGCGACTATGATAATTGGAGGCTTAACTATCTGAGAACCTATTTCAATGGAATGCCAATCATTAAAAAATCCGGCGGAAAAACCTGCGTACTATCCGTCGGATGAAATAGGAGAGGGAGTTCTGAGCCTCGTTTTTGACTGAGTTCATGACAGTGTCTTTGAGGCTGCGGGCTTCGAATTCGGTAACCTTGCCCCCGGTCGAGTTCGCTGCTCCGGTCGCCGGAGAGGCTGCCGAGCTGGATGCGTTCTGCAGGGTAAAGGGGATTTCCTGTTTCCAAGAGATGTCGCCTTCAAAAAACTTGGTGAACAGCCGTTGTACGGTGTCCGCTGGCAGGTTTGTATCGGTGCTTTGGTAGTATCTGCCGGCATCATGATACTCCACCAATAAGCCTTCCCGCGTAGCAGCAGTCTGGATAAACGAGTCTCCGTCGCTGAGAATACAATGATCGATGTCATTGCCGACCAGGGTAATTACTTTTTCGATTTCTTCACTGCTCTTCGGCTGGAAGGAGTTTCCGGATGAATCTTCTAATATCATTTTTTGCCCCTTTTTAATACAATGTAATATTATACCGCATAACCTCGGAATTGCAAATTATTTTGGCTTTCCATTGGACAGCTTTTAGGTGTATCCTAATCGGATATGAAGCGCTTTCTGTATCGACAACATGGTCGGCACTCCCTCGAACTGAAAATTCGTTACCTCATTCACAGCCGGTACAGGCAGCGCAAAAACTATTTCAATATCAGGCTTTACCTGTTTTTTCCGTATTCCTTCAATATCAACCCGAACAGTTACCCCAAAGAGCATTTTTACGAGGACCAGAAGCTGTATCTGCGATTTAACACCCCGGTGTTTTCTCTGGATGAGCTCATCTCAGAGGAGAAATCTCCGTTTGTCCGGGTTCGTTCCATGCTGACCCAAACCGAAGACCGGCCTGACGAGTTCAATTTCGGGGACTATGTGTATGAAACCAAACTCTGTGGAAGTGTTTTCAAGTCAGTGCTGCGTGATTCTTATTATAAAACGCGAAAGAAAGTGAAACGTACGCAACCGGAGGAGTGGAGTGGCGAGATATCAAAGATGATCGATGCGATGGCCGAGGTTGCCGGCCATTTCCATGCATCCGCCGGCCTCGTCGGGGAGCTTTCCGAGAAGGTGCGCTATCACACAATCCTGATAGATGAGTATATTTCACTCGAGCTAGAAAAGTACATGCTTTGGATGCTGGATTTGATGTATACGTACCGCAGTAGTGCAGACATCGTGCGGCAATTGGAAAAGGTTGTCAGTACGGAGATGGAGTATCGGCGCCGCTGCGGATACGCGTCCGTGAGCACTAGCAGTGAAAACCCGGATGAATATGAAGAGTACGCCTACCGCGCTAAAATATTGAAACGGTACAGCAGCGAGGTTCTGTTTTTTAATGTACGGCGCAAACAGCAGGGGAAACGGGTAGAGCATGTGCTGTATGCGGTAGCCGCCGGAATCGCGATGTTTATTGCAACGGCCATAGCTTTTATGGGGCAGACATGGTTCGGTAACCTGAGTACCTCTCTGTTCATTCTCCTGGTGGTCAGCTACATGCTGAAGGACCGGATCAAAGATGTTTTTAGGGATCTGTTCAGCCGGTCAATCGGGTCTTTCTTCTATGACCGCGGAGTGAAGGTGTATGACCCACGGGCTAAAAGGAAAATGGCCTACGTAAAAGAGCGAGTTGCATTCAGCGACTTTGCCCGACTGCCGGAAGAAATCCGGAAAATCCGCAGCCGCAGCTCATTTGAAAAATTTTTAGCAACCACTGCATCCGAGACAGTTCTGGTGTATGAAAAAAATGTTCGGCTCAATACTAGAACCATCAAAAAGCTGCATTCGAGGATCAAGGGTATGGCCGACATCAATATTATCAGCCTAAGAAGGCTGCTGCGGTATCTTACCGTGCAGCGCCGAGAAATCCCGATTGTCTCGGAAGGCCGCGTACAAAAGCTAATACCTGTCAAGCGGATATATCATCTCAATGTAATAGTGTGGTACCAGGGGGATGATGCCGTATTCATCGACCGTATCCGGCTGATAGTGGATGGAAAAGGGATTAAAAGAATTGAAAAGGTTGACTCTATCCTGCCATCCAGCCGCCGTCTACCATTAGGTTGACACCGGCAATATAGGTTGCCTCTTCACTTGCCAGAAAAAGGGCCGCATTGGCGATATCCTCGGGTTTCCCCAGGCGGGGCATAGGGGTTCGGTTTTTCGAATAGTCCAGCGGATCGGCCGCAGAGACCGGTTTGCCCGTCAGTACTCGACCCGGAGCGACTGCGTTGCAGATGATGTAATCCTTGGCATAGTCCACAGCAATCTGACGGGTCATATACACAACCGCACCTTTGCCTACTCCGTAGGCAAAATTGTTAGGCGCACAGATCATTCCATGCTGTGATGAAATATTTATTATACGACCGCGGGCCTCACCTCGAATTTCCTGAGTGAGCATCTGTTGGATCGCGCGTTTGCAGCCGAAAAAGACACCTTTGGTGTTGATGGCCATCACCCGGTCGAACTCCTCCTCACTTGTTTCGAGAAGGGGTTTGTCCACTCCGATTGCCGCATTATTTACCATCACATCTACGGAACCGAACTTCTCAACGGCTCGGCCGATCAAGGCATCCATGTCGTTCCAATTCGACACATCTGTTCTAATGAACTCAGCGGAACCGCCTCGAGATAGTATGAGTTCGGCAGTCGGTGCGCCGCCTTCCTTCACTTCAGTGGTAATATCGGCCACCAATACCTTTGCCCCCTCTTCTGCAAATTTGAGAGCAATTGCCCTGCCTATCCCTGAAGCTGCCCCGGTTACCACTGCTGTTTTTCCAGAAAGTCTTTTCATCTGCATCCATCCATACCTTACTCATAATCCGCTTGACACGTCTACCTTTCAGGTTTTTAATAATATGGAACGATATTCCAGAGTGTGGACTCTTGTCAATAGAAAACCGAGGTGGAAGTAATGAGTACAAATGAATGCGGCATCGATCTGAAAAGTATAGCCGAACAGTTCGAGGGTACGGGGGTACTGCTGACCTGTTCCGATAGTATCACCTATGTCACCGGAATTGAATTTCCCTTTCCCGGTTCATTCCCCGAACGTCCGATAGCCTGCCTGATTCTTGATTCTGAAAGGGCAGCGATGATATGCCCCTTCGAGTGGGGCGATGCGGTGCATGCGCAGGGCTGGAGCGGCAAGCTGATAATCTACGGAGACGGAGAGCGGGATCCGATGAGAGTTGTGGCCGATGCTATCGGCGAATACTGTTCGTCCGCCGAGTTGTCAGTCAACACTCTCAGCTACGAAGCGGAGTCGATAACTTATGAACTTTTTTCGCATCTGCAGGCAATCTGCCCGGAAATCCAGTGGACAGCAGCTGATAAAAAGATCCGTTCGCTGCGTATGATAAAGAACGAATCCCAGATTGCCCTGCTGCGGACTGCAGCCGAACAGCTCGAGTTCGGACTGATCGGGGCTGTTCAGCACCTGGAAGGCAGCCTGGAGGAAAACGGATACACCCTGTCCGAGTTTTGCGAGCGGATCAGGGTTCACGTATATGAAGCCGGCGGCACGGCCAGCGGTCTATCGGCTGTAGCTGCCGGCACCGGATTGCAGCAGTGGTATGGTAAACCGGCTGGAAAATTCACTGCCGGGGAACTGGTACGCCTGGAAGCCACCTCGCGCTATTGCGGGTACTGGGCCAATACCGCCAGGATGATGGTGATAGGTGAAGCACATCATCTGCAGAAACGCGCATATCAGGAGAATCTGCTGCTCAAGCAGACTGCCGTTTCGATGCTCAATCCAGGAGTCAAATCCGCGACCATTCACAAAGAGCTGCTCGAATTGGCTGCAGAAAAGGGAATCAATTATTGCAGTGATTTCGGCGCGGGGCACGGCATCGGGACGAGTGAGAGAGAGGCTCCGTTTTTGGACGGCTACGACCAGACGGTGCTGGCTGCGGGCATGTGTATTGTTGTTGCGGTGTATACCGAAGGCCCACAAAAGGAACTGGTGTGCAGTAAAGATACCTACTATTTGAGTGAAAAGGGTCCTGTCTGTCTGAGCAGTTATCATAACTGGGACGGACTCTACGAGGTCACCG
>JAASTM010000179.1 GCA_021767325.1 Spirochaetales bacterium | reverse complement strand
CTGCGGCACATGCTGGAAGCATCTCAGGTTTCCGGCCCGCGCATCCACGATGCGCGCATTGCCGCCATCTGTCTGGCTCACGGGGTCGAGGAACTCTGGACTGCCGACCGGGACTTTTCGCGGTTCCCCGGCCTGAAGGTGAACAATCCGCTGGTGTAGGCCGGATCACAACTGTGGGTGCAGCTGCTTGAATAGCGGTTTCTCAATTGTTAAGCTTTTAATATGGGAACAAAGAGAGACGCAACGTTATGAGTATAGAAGCGGCGACAGAACAGCCGGTTAGTGAGGAGCCTGCGAAGGTTCAGCAGCACGCGGGTCCCGCCCCGGAACCATCGCAGAAGAAAAGCCTCACTACCGTTATTGCTATATTTGCAAGTGTATTCCTGCTTGCCAGCGGATCGGCCCTGCAGACCACGGCAGTCTCGCTGCGCGCGGGAATCGAGGGCTTCAGCGAACAGGCCATTGGTATAATCAGTTCCAGTTATTACGGCGGACTGCTGGCAGGGTCATTTCTCGCACTCTTGACGATTCGCAATGTGGGGTATGTGCGCACCTTCGCCGCTTTCGCCTCGCTGGCCTCGGCAACCTCCCTGGCCCATGTGCTGGTCATCTCGCCTTTCTGGTGGGTGGTATTTCGCCTGCTGCACGGGATGTGTCTTTCTATCGTACTGGTGGTGGTGGAGAGCTGGCTCAACTCTTCGGCCCCGAACAAGAGCCGGGGCCGGATCCTCTCTCTGTACGGGATTGTCTTTCTGGCGGCCAATGGAATCGCCCAGCCGCTGTTAGGTGTATTCTCGCCGGCCGATTTCAGTCTGTTTGGAATTACCTCGATTCTTATTTCGATCTGCGTGATGCCGATCGGCCTCGGTGATGTCCACGGCAATCCGCAGGTCGGCAGCATCAAGATCCGCATCGTGGGGATGTTCAGAAAATCCCCCCTCGGTTCTACCGGTGTAATCATCAGCGGGATGGTGATCGGGGCCCACCTGACGCTCACACCCCGCTATGCCCAGACCCTTGAGATGGATCCCGGGGCAATCGGAATCCTGCTGATGGTAGCCTCCTTCGGGACTATTCTGCTGCAGATGCCCCTCGGGTGGATTTCCGACCACCGCGACCGCCGGATTGCCCTCATTATCAGTTCGGCCGTGTCGATTGCGGCGATCCTCGGCTTCACCCTGTCAGACGGGATGAGTCCCTTCCTGCTCCTGATGGGCTTTCTGATTGGCGGCTTCATGATGCCGCTCTATCCGCTGGCTCTGGCTACGGTAAACGATCAGCTCGCCTCGCATGAGATGATAGAGGCGGCCAGTGCCCTGTATGTGTTCTACGGCTTGGGCTCGATGCTCGGCCCGCTGCTCGCATCCATCGCCATGGCGCGTTTCGGCCCGGTGGCACTCTACCTGTTCATCGCGCTCAGTCTGGCCCTCTTCCTCGGTTTTGGTCTGCTGCGGCTGCACTATATTCCGGAATTTCTCGTCCGCGGGGCAAAGTCGACTTACCGCACCGTTCCCCGTACAACCCTCGTCGCCTATAATCTTCTGCGCCGGCCGCGGTCCGGTCGGAGCAAATCGGCCCGGCGGACCGGCCAGACGAGAAGCAGCCTGCGGGCCGATGAGAAGACCAGCAGCCGGCGATCCGGCCGCGGGAGCCGAACGAAAAAAAGCACAGGCTGAATAAAGGATCCCCGAATACATTGACTGGTGAGCTGTTTTTGTTTAATATATGATTATATGTTCATATAGTCATGTTATAGGAGTACAATTCAATATGCCAACCGCAGAAAAAAAGCAGATTAGTCTATTTGAGAGATATTTAACCCTCTGGGTGGCCCTCTGTATTGCAGCGGGTACGCTGATAGGCCGCTTTCTGCCGGCAGTTCCGGAGTTTCTCAGTACCCTGGAGTACGCCCGGGTTTCCATTCCGGTGGCCGTGCTCATCTGGCTGATGATTTATCCGATGATGCTGAAGGTCGATTTTACCAGCATCGTAAACGCCACCAAGAGGCCCAAGGGACTCACCATTACGACCGTCACGAACTGGCTCATCAAGCCCTTCACTATGTACTTGATTGCCTATTTCTTTCTCAAGGTGGTCTTCGCCCCTTTTATCGAAGGCTCCCTGGCGACCGAGTATGTGGCCGGGGCAGTCCTGCTGGGGGCGGCGCCCTGTACCGCTATGGTCTTTGTGTGGAGTCATCTGTCGGACGGCGACCCCGCCTACACGGTGGTGCAGGTGGCGGTGAATGACCTGATCATTCTGGTGGCCTTTACTCCGATTGTGGCCTTTCTCTTAGGAGTGAGCAATATCCATGTGCCCTACGATACCCTGTTTTTGTCGGTGGTGCTGTTTGTAGTCATTCCCCTGGCCGGCGGTTATATTTCGCGGCGCACTGTGATCAAGCGGCACGGCAGCGAGTACTTCGAGCGGGTGTTCCTCAAAAAATTCGACAACACCACCATCGGCGGACTACTGCTGACCCTGATTATCCTATTTTCATTCCAGGGCGAGATTATTCTGAACAACCCCCTGCACATCCTGCTGATTGCGGTGCCTCTTATCATCCAGACTTTCCTTATCTTCGGTATTGCCTATGGCTGGGCCAAGTTGTGGAAAGTGCCGCACGGTATTGCCGCTCCAGGGGCGATGATCGGGGCTAGCAACTTCTTCGAACTGGCGGTTGCGGTGGCGGTGAGCCTGTTCGGTCTGCAATCCGGGGCCGCGCTGGCCACAGTGGTAGGTGTGCTGGTGGAGGTACCGGTCATGCTGACCCTGGTGAAGATCGCGGTGGCCACCCGCAGTTCATTCCGGGCATACACCTAAAGGGCATAACGTGGTAGGGTAGGTTGAAATGCGAGATATCATTGAAGAGCTGAAAACACTGGCCGATCAAAACCGCATGCGGATCCTCTCTCTCATCTGGGAAGCTGAGGATCTGTGCGGCTGCGAGGTCGAGCGGATCCTCGACTTGAAGCAGAGCAACACCTCCCGGCAGCTGCACCGTCTGTACTCGGCCGGCCTCATCAGCAGCTATAAGAAGGCCCAGTGGTCCCATTATCAAATTGCCGGCCGGCACAGCGCCGAGGACAGCCTGGTGGGGCAGATAGTGGCGCTGGCGCGCAGTTCGGATGATATCTACCGCGAGGATATCGCCAGATTGCAGGACTACCGGGAGCGCGGGTTTTCCTGCCAGACCATTCACAAATGGGTTTACCCCAAAATGCCGCAGGGCAAAGGAGTATACATGAGCAATAAGAAGAAAAAGGTGCTGTTTGTCTGCATCCACAACAGCGCCCGCAGCCAGATGGCCGAAACCTTTCTGAACGATCTCGCCGGTGACAGGTTTGAAGCCGAAAGCGCCGGACTGGAGCCGGGCACCTTGAATCCGCTGGTGGTACAGGTGATGAGCGAGGAGGGCTATAACATCTCCGGGAACTCCACCAACAGTGTGTTTGAGTTTCACAAGGAAAAACGCTCCTATGACATTGTGGTGGCGGTCTGCAGCAAGGAGGCCGAAGAGCGCTGTCCGATATTTCCCGGCAGCGGAGCGCGGCTGCACTGGCCCTTTGACGATCCATCCTCCACGCAGGGCAGCCAGGAAGAGCGGCTGCAGGCTACGCGGCGGATCCGCGATCAGATCAGGGCCAAGATAGAGGAGTTTATTGCTGAGAATTGATTGGCATGCAGACAAAACGTCATCAAATGATGTATAATTAGTGTATGAGGTGGTGAAGTATGCGAACTACATTGAATATTGATGATGAACTGCTGGTCGAGGCACAGGAGTTGACCGGAACAAAAGAGCGCACCGCCTTGATCAATGAAGGGCTCCGGGCCCTCATCGAGCGTGAAAGCGCCAGACGGCTGGCACGGCTTGCGGGTAGCGAAAGTGGAATCGAAGATATACCTCGACGACGGCCGAAACGGGCATGATATTAGCCGACACCTCAATCTGGATCGATCACTTTCGGGGAAAAGAAAATAAGTTACACGACTATTTGAACCGTGGTGTTGTATTGATGCATCCCTTTGTATTGGGGGAGATAGCCTGCGGTAACCTGAAAAATCGCAGGCAAGTCCTCACGCTATTGGCGAATCTTCCTGCAGCGATGCAAGCTTCCGATCGGGAGGTTTTAGATTTCATAGAAAAGAGATCACTTTACGGACGAGGCTTAGGCTATGTTGATATGCACCTTTTGGCGGCAACTGCATTGACCCCGGATACCCAGTTGTGGACATTGGATAGCCGGTTGAATAAGATCGCCGGAGAAATGGAGATAGTGTTTCCCGGCTTATAAAGTCACCTGTGCAGGGCAGCCAGAAAGAGCGGCTGCAGGCAACCCGCCGAATCCGCGATCAGATGAAAGTTAGGATAGAGTAGTTTATTGCGGAATATGAGCTCAGGTGATGGAGCTTATCCGTTCTGCAAAGTAGCTGATTGCCCGGCTGAGAGGCAGTACATGACCTGCGTTTCTTCTCTGCTCTTGGCTGCCGTTGTAGATGACTATTGGGTGTGTGGATGGCGATAGGGCGGCGAAGTATTTCAGGTTTTTGAAATAGTCTGCATTGATGGTTCTTCCAGCCTTCACCTCTATTGATATGAGTGTGTCCGCCTGAGGGGCAATGAAGTCGATTTCATGCCCAGTTTTATCTCTCCAGAAATAGAGTTCCGCCCTTCGCGCTGTGTTAAAAAATACTTTGAGTAGTTCTGCATATACGAAGGTTTCAAAGACCGATCCTTTAAGCGGGTGCACGGCAAAAATATCAGGGGAATGAATACCGAGCAGATAGCACAAGAGCCCGCTGTCCAGAAAATAGAGTTTTGGAGATTTGATCAGTCTTTTATTAAAACTCTCATAATAGGGTGGCAAAAGCCCGACTATGTAGCTGGCCTCCAATATTGATATCCAGGAGCGGGCTGTATTATGGGTGATGCCGCAATCGTTGGCTAGAGAGGAATAATTCAGAATTTGTCCGCTTCGGCCGGCACACAGCTTGAGGAAGCGCTGGAAGGTGTTCAAATTCTCAATGTTTTTGATGCTGCGAACATCTCTTTCTATATATGTCGAGACGTACTGATCAAACCACACGCTTGTGGTGAAGCCTCTGTCATGAATGGGAGGGTACATTCCTTTGAGAATTATATTTTCAATATCTTCGGTATTGAACTCCTTCTGATACTCAGCGTAACTGAAGGGTAATAGCCGAAGTATGGCTACTCTGCCGGCCAAAGATTGTGAAATTTTTTCCAGTAATAGGAAGTTTTGCGACCCGGTGAGAATATATGCTCCGGGCTTGTTTTCTGCATCAACAAAGCCCTGGATATAGGAGAAGAGTTGGGGTGCTCTCTGAGCTTCATCAATTATCATGCCCGTATCTGACTGAGTGAGAAAGCTGCGGGGATCGGAGAGCGCAAATTCAAGCGTATCCGGATTTTCCAGAGAGAGATAGGTTTTTTCGGGGAACAGATGCCTGGCAAGCGTGGTTTTTCCGGATTGCCGCGGACCGGTAAGAAAAATAACGGGGTATTGGGTGCTCAAACTCAGGAGTTGATCGGAAATCATCCTTTCGATATACATAAGAGTAGTGTACTACTGAACGGACAAATTGTAAATGACAATTACAATTTGTCCGGCTTATCCAACCTGTCCGGCTTGTTAAATCACCTTTGCAGGGCAGGATCCTGCGGATCGATGCCGGCCGCCTGCAGCAGCTCATCTATCCGGATCGGGCGGCCCGCTTTGGCCGAGGCCTCGGCCGCCGCGCCGACCACCACCGACCAGAACCCGTCCAGCACATCCGCCGTTG
>JAASTM010000178.1 GCA_021767325.1 Spirochaetales bacterium | reverse complement strand
TACCGCTCCCTCGTCGCTGTCAAGGGACGCTGCGCTCTGCGCCCTTGACAGCATCCTCGGGTCGCCGGTCTGCGAAGAAAAAACAGGAGGTGCGGTATGGCACAGTTGTTGTTTTCGCAGTTGTCGCAGCAGGTCTTGGGGGCCTGCTTTTCAGTGCACAATGCACTCGGCCCGGGGCTGCTCGAGTCGGCCTACGAAGGGGCTCTGGCTATCGAATTCCAGCAGCAGGGGCTGTCTTTCGGCCGGCAGGTGGTGTATCCGGTCTATTACAAAGGCCATATGGCCGGTGCCTACGTGGCCGATATGGTGGTGGCCGGCAAAATCATTCTAGAGCTCAAGTCGGTGCAAAGCCTGAGCAAGGTTATGGAAGCGCAGCTGCTCAACTACCTGCGCCTATCTAAGGTGCCGGTCGGTTATCTGGTCAACTTCAACGGCGAAAGGGTGGTGTGGCGGCGGTTTGTGTACGGGGCTGGGGTATAGCCTTTCAAGCTCCGTTCCAGCGCGGGGTTCCGCGTGTTGTTGCGGTTGTCTCTATTACTTCTATGAATACTGAAAAGAGGTGGGTGTGCCAGGTCGATTCCGGTAGTCTTTCTTCGCCTGTAATTCGTTTGTAGTCGGAGGTAAATCGTCCGGGGATTTCTGTTTTAAGCAGTTCCCAGTAGGAAGGAATGGCATCTTGGCGATGCAGTATAAGATCAGACTCGGGCAGTTTGTCGCGCTTGGCGTTGTTTTTCTTAGGATCGGCGGGGAATAGGTTCCACAGCGAATTGTCATGACGGAGTGAATAGGGTATTGCGTGGTCCACATCGAAACTCTGTGTGAGGGTTTTACCGGTCCAGACGCATTCTAAACTGGATGCTCGCCGGTATACCTGTCTTGCATCGGCCACATTTCGACTCGGCTCAACATCCCGTAGCAGCAGTTCTACCATTTGTGATATCGGTATATCACCCTTGGATATGTCAGCCGTGAGTTCTGCCCAGCGGAGGATAAGTGTGTCGGCGATAATATGGCCGAGTAGGATCAGCTCCCGCCAGAGCTCGGAGGAGAGTACAACCGTTTCGTAGCTCGAGTTATAGGAGAATGGTTTATCCGCACTGGTTCCACCGCCAGTATAGAATATGGGCTGCCGGATAGCTTCAATTACTTTCTCATTGGTCTGCTTTAGAAGTATGCTGCTACGATCTCTTAATCTTCCCTCATCTCGCTGGAATACAAACTCCTCAATGCCGCCCAGTTCCTGATATTCATCGGTAAGCTGCTGCAGGTTTTTTCTAAATGCTATGAAGCGTGAACCATCAGGTTTTTCACCGCGCATCTGAGGGATAAAATGCCTCGACTCGACGATCGGCCAGTAGTATTCGATCCAGCGACGGGACACCGATTCAATCGGCACATGTACCTGACCGTTTACATCCCAAAAGGCTGTATTCGGCTCTTTTTGAGCTGTATCGCACAGAGCTCGCAGCAGAGCCAGCTTGTAGGTGGCCCATTTTCTGTCTTGTACGATAATGGTCTCGATTTTGTCTACCGACTCTGAAACACCTCCGCCTCTGTAGCGAAAAACAATGCTCACCCAGCTTATTCCGGTTCGCATTAGTCTGTCGGCGGAGTAATAGCGGCTCTCCGTATCAAAACCCAATCGCTCGAATAGTATCCGTATCCGCGCCTCTGGCCTGATATTCATCAGCCGGCCATTCGTGTCCCGCGTTTCACCTCCAAGGTTTCCGGCGGCAGTATTTTCATCACTTCTAAGGACGGTTGAAGGCTCTTCTAAATCGTCCCTCTCTACGGGTACCGAAACAAGCAGTACTCCTCCCATTTTCATCAAATCACGGATTTTGAAGGCTGCGTCAAACAGGCGTCCTTCCGGAATATGCATCAGCACCGCAGAGACCAGAATGCCATCGAACCCTTTGATCGGCAGTTCAGGGACATCCTCTGGAATCGATCCGGTAAAAATCCGACCCTCGAGTTCGGGATGGGAATTATAAGCAAGCGTCCTGAACTCCTCGACAGGCTCTATGCCGTACACCTCACAGCCGATTTCGCTCAGCAGGCTCATGTCTCGGCCGGATCCGCAGCCTATATCGAGTACTTTCTGACCCTTTGAGAATACATGCGGCAAAAGGCTGTTGTCATAGGCCTCATTTTGCTCGTAGCGCTTAAATATCTCATGAACATTGTGTTGATAGTACTCGAAGGTAGTGGTGTCCATACACATCAATGTAAATCTGTATTACCGGTAGCGCAAGGGTTTTAATTAACAGCAAGCACCAACAGCAGCAATAGGGGCTTGTGCGGTGTGGGGTGTCAAGGTTTTGAGCATTAAGCTTATATGATTGGAAGAAGACAGATTCTGCTCCCGCCATTTTTATTTCTGGCAAGATGGGCTAACTACTAGGCGGCCGGAAATTAAGGCCTCAAATTAGCTGTAAATACCGGCCGCCTTTCACATCAAACTTATTACTTAGCTAACTTCGGGGTCCAGATCAGGTTCCGAACCGGGAAGTTCAAGGGAAGGTATTTTCGGAAGGCTTGCTCCGGCAAAGCCCTTTATGCTGCCGTAGATACTGCCTAAGCCAGAGAATGCTCGCTGAAGGTTCTTCTCGCGCTCCTTCCATATTTTTTCGTACGCTCTGCGCTCTTTGTCGATTCCCTCTTTTAACGACAAGAATGATTCTATAACTGCCTGAAGCTCCATTCTAAACTCATTGTTTGTAAGATAGCGATAGAGCATTTGACTTTTCTCGCTGCTGTTTTGCTGGGCAGCTCTGGTACGATACTCTCGTTCTATGCCAAATCGAAGCGACTGGACAACTGGGATGAGAAAATCAAATGAGGTGACCCACACCCCTTCAAGAATACCAGCGGTTCTGATTTCTTCCGGCAGAGTTTGCGTTACAAGTACCGCTACATCAGCATCGGAGTCTCTCTGATCATCTCGCAACTTACTGAGCCAAGCCTTATTAAATGATTTAGTCCGTTTACTTTCGAATAAAATTTTACCGGCGACTGTGTTGTGTGGTGTGCGCACTTCCAGAATGCAATCGGCTCCTTTTATACCTTTGGGTACTTCGCTTACCGTATCTCGGTCGAATGATCTGCTGAGAAGGTCTTCTACAGCTAATTCCTGCACCTCTCCTTGGAGTTGGGTTGATCCCTGTTCAGCTTTTTGTTTCCATTTTGTGATTTCACGTTGTAGGTCACTCAACTGTTTATCCTTTTCCTGAAGCTTCAACTCGACCTGGGTGTTGATTCGTTCAGTGGTTTTTGCTTCGGCTTCCTTTGAAGATGCTGTGATAGCCTGTTCTATGGCGAGCTGTTTATCGGCTTCAAAGGAATCGATTTGCCGCTGTAGTTTTATGTTCTCCGCCTGCTCTTGTTTTAGAGTGTTTTCGGTTTTGCGGAGCTCATTGTTTTCCTTTTCCAAGGATTGGATCTTTGCAGCATTCTCTTCTGCTATCTCTTGTTTTAAGCTTTCTCTGAGCTGCTGTTCCCTCGCTTTTACTTGCTCTTGAACCGATTCGTTTATTTTCTCCTCTTGTGCATTCAGCGTTTTCTCCCGGTTTTCAAGTTCCGTAAGTTTGGTTCTAAACTCATTTTTGTACTGCTCCTCAAGTTCATGTCGTATATCATGTTCGAGAGCGTCCTCCACATCGATCTCTGTACCGCAAGATGGACAAGTAATTATATTCTTCTTTTCCGACATAAAAGCCTCCTACCTTTTAATATGCAAAAACTGTGCCACCTGGGTAATGAGCCAGTTTAAGGCTATATGCACAAAAATTTTTATACTGAATAGAAGAAAAATTATGTTAGCAAAAGGATTTTTGGTTTTATATCGTTATTCCGGGGTAAATTCCTTGGTACGAATCTTGCATGTATACTAGTATGACCTTAGTTGTGCTTATACCATCGCAGTACATAAGCGAGCATCGAGAGTATGGTGTCGATTTCGGAGTCTGAGAGCCGGATTTCCTTGGCTTCATGGGCTCCGAGGTTTCCGAGCTTGCGTATGGTGTGGAAGAAGGTCGCGGTTGTTTTGGGAAGGCGGTTTTGATCTTCGAGATGCTTCAGTTTTTCGAACAGCGTGTAGGATGAAACTTCCGGTCCGGAATTGGCAAGGAGTTCATTGACTATTGATTCCATGGTTTTACGGGTTTTCATAAGGAATGATTCCTGGTCGACATCTGCAAGGCTCTTGAGCTTTTCAAGCTGGTCTGCGATCTCAGGATCATCTTGAGCTGCAAAGTTATCTTTTTCTTGAGTGCTATGGGATGTATGCGGAGAGAGGAGCAAAACCCACTGATCGGTCGGGTCCAGTTCAGCATCAAGCAGTTTGTCGGGGAGTAATGGCTTTGGCATGTTGCTATTTGCGATGAGGTAATAGATTTTCATGGAGAGATCGTTGTGTGAAAAGTTGATCTTATTGCCAGTTCTCGAATCAGGATCTGGTAGTGTGTGCAGGAACTCCTCAAGCCGTTTACTGAGCCAGGCAAAAAAGGCTGATGAATCTGAAAGAAGGTCTTTAAGTTGTGAGTGGGGAAAGAAACGATCATCAAAAAATGAGAGGAATTGATCTACAAGCGCAGGAGAGAGTGGTTCACCTGTGAGATGGACATCTATCAGCAGACGAATAAACTGTTCGGTTTCCTGTACATGAGTAATATCGGTACCGAAAAGAGCATGAATGGCGAAGGCTGTGGTACCTTCCTTGGAGAGAGGCTGTGAAGTAGTTGTTGTCAATCGCCTGTATTTTTCCAAGAGTAGCTTATAACTCTGTGGAGAGAGAGTTCGGATTACATCTACATCGAGCAGGGGAAACAGCGATGCCAAGGAAATTGAACTGTACCGGCACTTTTTTTCTATGTCGTAAGGGAGGGACTCATCTGAACGATGGTACACAATGATATAAGGCGGGGTGGAAGAACTATAGTCACCTTCGCGGAGGTGGGATTCATACAAGATGCGGAGTTCGATTGGATTTTCAGCGAAAAGAGCCGTCTTGAAGTTGTTTTCAAGTGGATCTTTTTGGGATATAATTCCATCAATGTCTATAAGTATTGAGAGATTTGTAAATGTATCGTCCGCAGAGAGTAGATAATCAATCATTTAAGAACCTCTACCTTAGTGTACGGTCTCCCATCCATCTTATCAATAGAGGATGCCTATGGAAATAAATGAGAAATGCTCACATATCTATGAACTTGTCCAGCAGATTCAAAGTGTGCCGGTTCGTACCAAGACTATCCTGCTGGTGGGTGCGCATGGTTCGGGGAAAACCCAGGTACTTACCAAAGTGGCTGAAGATTTGGATACCATACGGGTAAATCTCAATCTTGAATTGGGAAAGCGTTTGAATGAGGTTCCAGAAAAGAGAAGGGCACTCAGGACGCCTTCGTTTCTGGATGAAATAATAGATACGTATCAAAAGGGTGAGAAACCGCTCATCTTAGATAATATTGAGCTTCTCTTTTCTCCGGAACTCGAGCTGGAACCGCTTTCCCTTCTCGAGGATGCCGGAAGACAGACCATGATAATCGTGGCATGGTCGGGTGTGCTGCAGAACGGCAGCTTAAGTTATGCCGAACCCGGCTATAAAGAATATAAAACATACCGTAACTTCGACAGCTTTACTGTCTCTATGGAGGAATGAAAAAATGAAATACGAAAAACTTATACAATTTCAACCGATCGAAGAAATTATCCAGTTGCGTCAGTCTTCGAAGAAGGACATCGCGAAGAACTTGGTTTCAACTTATGTCATATCGGACCAAATGCAGGAGAAGCTTTCCGAGCTGGTTATTCC
>JAASTM010000177.1 GCA_021767325.1 Spirochaetales bacterium | reverse complement strand
CCGCAGTACGCCCGGCGAACCGTAGGACTGGTGTTTCAAGATGCCGACAGTCAGATTGTCGGCCAGACGGTGCGCCAGGATATTGCATTCGGCCCGCAGAACCTGCGTCTGTCACCGGAGGAGGTAGATCGAAGGGTAAGCCAGGCATTGCAGACCCTCGATCTCGAGAAACTCGCCGACCATCGCCCGCATCAACTCTCCGGCGGTGAAAAACGGCGTCTGGCGATAGCCTCGGTACTGGCTATGGAACCGGAGGTAGTGGTATTCGACGAGCCGTTCTCGAATCTCGATTTTCCCGGAGTGCAGTCGGTGCTGCAGCACGTGGTGGATCTGCACCGCGGCGGGCACACGGTTCTGCTGGTTACGCACGACATAGAGAAGGCGGCGGCCCACGCCGACCGGATGGTGGTGTTCGACTCCGGCCGCATAGCACTGGACGACCCGCCGGCTAAACTCCTGCCGGAGGTCCACCGTTACGGAATCCGCCCTCCGCGAATTGCCGGCGAGGATATAAGTGAATTGACATGGCTGAAATAGCAATTCTCCACTACCAACCAGGTAATTCAGCGCTTCACCGTGTGGATCCACGTTTCAAGCTTCTCCTCATGATTGGCTACATTGGGGTGCTGTTTTCAGGTGGCTGGCTGCACTGGGGAACAATCACTATTCTGATGTTGTGGGCGTCTATCGGAAGCGGATTACGGCCGGCCGCTTTTCGCCGTGAGCTCAAGGTCTTCGCAGTTCTGGCACTGGTTATCGGCATCTCAAACTTCTTTACGGAGCTGAGTGCCGGCCGGCAGGCTGCCATCTACTCAGCCGGGGCCGCCACCTGGCGGTTTTTGCTGATAGTCTGGCTGGGAATACTGTTCACCGCAGTAACCGATCCGACCGAGCTGCACGCGGTTATCTTCTGGCTTCTGAAACCTGTACCGGGGGTTCCTGCCGGCCGATTGGCCTCCCATGCCGCATTGAGTCTGGTTATAATCCCACTGCTGCTGGATGGTGTCCATGAAATTCGGGAAGCCCGGAAGGCCCGCGGTATAGAACTGCAACGAAGTCCGGTAGTAAAGCTGAAGAGTCTCATGAACCCGCTAATGGAGAAGCTACTGCTGCAGATGGAGGAGCTGGCTCTGGCCCTGGAGTCTCGCAATTTTGACGAAACGGTGCTTCACACCAGTTTCGAACTCAGCCGAAAAGACATTCTTTTCTTCGTATTGTGGGCACTTCCCATCATGGTGCTAGAGATCGTACACATATATTTTTGACTTGCGGGAAGTATTGTAATAGTGCCGCTTTTTTCTGGCAATTTCTTTCAGCTCACCCTGCCGAAAACCAAGCTTTTCGAACCAGTCTGCGGTTTGAGTTGTGAGTGCGAAAATTCTCTTTAGCCCCCGCTCTCTGGCTTTTTCAACGAGGTAGAGTACCAGCCGCTTGCCTATCCCCAGGCCGGCAAAGCCGCGGTCCACCGCTATTCCGGCAATTTCTCCCTGATTATCCGAATACAGGTGCATGGCGGCGCAGCCATGGACCCGACCGTCCATATCGTACACTACATAGTCCTGATATTGATCCTCCAGACTGCGAGTATCTCTGGGAACCAGTATGCCCTGGGTGATATAGGGTTCCATCACTCGCAGAACTTCGGACACGTCGCTGCGCTCCATTGGTCTTATCGATTCGAAAATACTGGTGTGAATCATCGTACCGATCCCGATATTGGAGAAGATCTCCTGCAGGATAACGCCCTCCTGCAGACCGTCGACCAGATGAACCCGCTCTACCCCGGATTCACAGGCTTTACGGCCCAGATCGACTTTACGGATCATCTGATTGCCGTCCGGATTGAGCTTCACCAGTTCGCGGGCCTCCTGAACTGTAAGTCGGCTGATACGCTCTCCCGGTTCCAGTCCCAGTGAGGCCGGCAGGCTCAAGCTCTCGGTTTGCACAGCCCGGCCCTCCCCTACGAAAAAAAGCTTTTCGGCCGTCAGCTGTGAGCTTACAGAAACCGACAACTCGTCGGCGGCCACATTGTAGGTTTTGCCGTTTGCGTTCCAGCCAATTGGCGGAAAAATCGGAATCACATCCTGATCCAGGATGGTATTCAGCGCGTGAGTGTCTATGCGTTCCACAACGCCGGTGTATTTATAGTCCACACCGTCTATGATTCCCCTACCCTTGGCCCGCACCCAGTTGCCGATGACCGAACGAACTCCCTCCCCGGCCAATGCCGACATGAGCTTGTTGGCAATATTGAAGGCAACCATTTCGACAAACGGAAGTGCAGCTTCATCGGTAATTCTCAGTCCGTGGTGGGAATGCTGTTGCACTTTATACTCTTCGAGGGTACGCACAACCTTCTCGCGGGTACCCGGAACCAGGATCATTCGGATCCCGGATTGATGCAGGGTTGCAATATCTTTTATGAAAATGGGAAAAAACTGGTTCTCAATGACCGGCAACTCAATATGCAGTACAAACAGGCGACCGCGGAAACGGTGCGCATACCCGAGGCTTTCGCGGATTATATCGAGCTCTCGATCCAGTGCTGCCATGCCATTATCTCCCTTTGCGGTAATCCTGCACCATCTGTGCGGCGATTGCAAGTGCTATTTCTTCCGGGTTGCCGGCGCCGATATCAAGGCCGATCGGGCCGTGTACTCTTTCGAGCTGTTCGTCGGAATAGCCCAGTGTTTTCAAGCGTTCGATACGATCTGCGAAAGTGCGTCTACTGCCGAGCACCCCGACGTAGAAACACCCGTTATCGAGGGCTGCCGCTACTGCGGTGTCGTCAATCTGTTCGCTGTGGGTAATCGCCGCCACTGCGGTATGCGCTGAAGCCTGAGTTCCGGCCGATACCCCCAACTCTTCGAAGGCCTCCCGCGGCCAGAGATGCAGCAGCCTGTCGGCTGTACGGAAGCGCTGCGGGGGAGCAAAGCTCTCCCGCGGGTCGATGAGGCTCACCCGCCAGCCCAGGGCTTTGAGCTGGAGAACCAGGGCCTCTCCTATGTGAGATCCGCCGACAACCGCCGCATGGGGAATTGGCGGATGATGATGAATGAAGAAGCTTGCTTTCACTTGCCCCCCTTCGCCCTCCAAACCTTCACCTTCCGAACTTTCACTCTCAAAAGTACCGTACTCCCTCGGCAGCAGGGGCGTCAATTGCGCCTCTACTTCCTCGGCGGCAATGGCGGACGCCTGAGAAGCGGCCGAAGATCCAATGCAGAGCTGCTGGGTATCATCCAGGGCAAAGGAAAGTCCGATCCAGTCCTGCGGGCCATCGGTACACAGCCCCCAGAGGATATCCTGCCCACTGTTGCTGCGGGCGGCCACCGCTGCCCCCACATCAGCTGAGTACGGATACACGCAGACCTTTACCGTTCCGCCGCAAGGCGATGGCGCCCCCATAAAAGGGTCGTCACTCGGACAGAATGTCATCTGCTGAGCAGCTCGCTTCGGTCGCAGCTGTTTGACCGCATCAATAACCGTGCTTTCAATACACCCGCCGCTTACTGAACCGGTCAGCGATCCGTCGGCTGCAATTCCCATGGTGGCTCCGGCCCCGCGAACCGCCGAGCCCTCTATCGAAATGACAGTTGCAAGGTACACGGGAAGTTTGTCAGGATCGCCGCTCCACTCCTCCAACTGTTGATATATATCGAACATATGATCTCCTAGGTGGGATTGAATTGTTCATTTCAGATTATACTCAAAACTTTTCCTATTCCAACCCCTCAATAGAGTATGATATATTGAATGGAAAGATGGAGTAAATAATGCGAAAAAGCAAACAGGACTATGTAGGAATTGATAACAGAGAACGAATCCTTCAGGCTGCCACTGAACTGTTTATCCAGCAGGGGGCTCAGGATACCAGCCTGGCCGAGATTGCCCGTACGCTCAATATAAGCAAAGGCACTTTGTATTACTACTACTCTAGCAAAGCCGACCTGATCTTCGATGTAACCGATGCATATATGCAGGAGCTCACCGAAGGCCTGCTGGACTGGGTAAAGAGCCTCAAAGAGAAGACGGCCCCCGAGAGCATTCTGGAGGCCGTTTTTCACACAATTTTCAATGCGCAGACCCGCGGAAAACTGCATATCTATCTGATCCACGAGGCTATCACTACTCAGAGTGAACTAAAACAGAAGATACAGGCTGCATATGCACGCTGGAAGCTGATGCTGAAGGAAGGCTTGGATACAGTATTCGGAGACACTCTGAACACCAAGGTATATGCGGACATCATTCTGACCATGCTGACCGGAGGTATTGTACACACGATCTTAGGAGTGGAAATGGCTCCGCTCAAAGAATTGGTTCACCCGCTGCTCTACAAGAGTTAAACTGAAGACACAAAAAAACCGGCACCCGTGAAAGAGGACCGGTTTTTCTCGAGATAGCTGGGATTAGGCCAGCAGCTCATCATCGATAACCTGTTTGAAGGTTTCTTTTGGAAGTGCACCAGCCGCCATCTGCGGTTTTCCGTTCAGCGGAATAAACAGAAGCGAAGGAATACTCTGTATGCCGAAGGCCGCAGCGAGTTCTTGCTGTTCCTCGGTATCGATTTTGTAGAAATCTACTTTGCCTTCATATTCTTCCGAAAGTTCTTCAACGATGGGAGCTACCATTTTGCAGGGACCGCACCAGTCGGCATAGAAGTCGATTACTGCCGGGAGTTCACCCTGGAATTCCCACTCTTTCTTATTCTCGTAATCAAACACTTTCTCCAAAAAGGTCTCTTTAGTCAGATGTTCAGGCATATCTTCTCCTTTAATGTATTATATATCTTTTGATATATATATTGTTTTCCTATTTGGTAATAAGGTAATAATACTTTTTATAAAAATCAAGCGTGTGGGTAAAAAAACAGCCGGCAGACAGGCGCCGGCTGTAGATACTCGAACTATATGAGATTTATCCGCTTACGGCGAAACGCTTGATTTCAGCGTCCTGCTTCTTATCCTCAAGAAAGGCCTTTTTGGCATCCTGCAGTTTGACACGTTCGAGATGGGTCTTTATGTCGCCCTTTACCTCTTCGAACGGAACGTTAGAAGCCTCTTTTGCGTCGGTTTTCTTGATAAGGTGGTACCCGAAGGAGGTTTCGACAATACCGCTGAGCTCGCCGACTTCCATGTTGAACACCGCTTCTTCAAACGCTGGAACCATCTGTCCGCGGCCAAAGTAGTTCAGATCACCGCCGCGCTCGCTGCTCGGCCCTTCCGATACTTCCCGGGCTACTTCGCTGAACTCTTCACCGTTTTCGATTCTCTCCTTCGCTGCCATCAACTTCTCTTTCGCAGCCTGCTTGTCATCCTCTGTAGCATCTTCGCCCACTTTGATCAGGATATGGCTGGCCCGCACCTGTTCCGGCTGCTCGAACTGTTGAGGATTATCATCGTAGAAGGCCTTGATCTCATCCGATGCTACCTGGGTCTGTTCGCCGAATTTGTCCTGCTCGAACTCGTACTTGGTCATCTGTTTGGCCAACTCCTGGCGCAATTCTGCTTCGGTCATGCCCTGCTGGTTCAGTGCTTTTTGGTACGCATCTTCATCGGCGAAACGGCCTTTGGTTTTCTGCAGCTCCTGGTCGAGTTCCTCTTCACTGGGGCCGTAGCCGTTCTCTTTTGCGATTTGGTACATCAGCTCATTGTCGATCAGACTCTCGAGTACCATTTTTTTCAGCTGCTCTAGCTGAGGTCCCTGTACCTGCATACCCTGTTGCATATATTGATAGCGAAAGTAGTTCAGCAGCTGCTCGAACTCTTGCTGGCTGATTTCTTCTCCGTTCACCACAGCAGCAGGTCCGCCCTGCCCATCT
>JAASTM010000176.1 GCA_021767325.1 Spirochaetales bacterium | reverse complement strand
ATCAGGGTGCCTTGGCCAGTAAGCCGGTTATGGAAGGAAAGGGCGTGCTGTTCAAACGCTTTGCCGATGTGGATGTCTTCGATATAGAACTGGACACCCAGGATCCGGATGAAATAATTAAAACTGTCCAGCTGATGGAGCCGACTTTCGGCGGCATCAACCTCGAGGATATCAAAGCTCCGGACTGTTTTTACATCGAAAACGAATTAAAGCGGACTACTAATATTCCGATTTTTCATGATGACCAGCACGGTACCGCTATTATCAGTGCCGCTGGGCTGCTGAATGCCCTAGAAATAAACGGCAAAAAAATTGAGGATATCAAGGTAGTCTTTAACGGTGCCGGCGCCGCCGGTATATCCTGTGCACGGTTGTTCGTAGAGATGGGAGTGAAAAAGGAAAATCTGGTATTGTGCGACAGCAAGGGCGTAATTTACAACGGCCGGCCCGGGAAGCTCAATGCCGAAAAAGAGGAGTTCGCTCGCGATACCGAGCTTCGCACGTTGGAAGAGGCCATGCAAGGCGCCGATGCGTTCATCGGTGTATCTGTAAGAGATGCGGTGAGCCCTGAAATGTTGAAGTCGATGGCCAAGGATCCGATCGTGTTTGCAATGGCAAACCCCGACCCGGAGATTACTTACGATCTGGCCATAGAAACCCGTGATGACGTGATCATGGCGACCGGTCGCAGCGATTTCCCCAATCAGATCAACAATGTACTCGGTTTCCCGTTTATATTCCGTGGAGCCCTGGACGTCCGGGCCACCAATATCACCGAGGGTATGAAAATCGCCGCCGCCGAGGCTCTGGCCGCACTTGCCAAGGAACCGGTGCCGGAAGTGGTGAAAAAGGCTTACGACAACACCGACTTTACCTTCGGACGTAACTACATAGTGCCGAAGCCCTTCGATCCGCGAGTGATCGAATGGGAAGCCACTGCAGTGGCTAAAAAGGCTGTTGAAGAGGGTGTTGCCCGTGAACCGATCAAAGACTGGGATGCGTATGTGAAGACACTGCGTGCACGAGTCGAAAAGTTCTGGGAATAAATTTTACCGCCGGTCCCCGCTTAGCTCAGCGCTCAGCCCGGGACCGGTATTTTTTTGCACTGATAATTGCATCATAAGCGCAGCGCGGGATGCAGGTAAATGTGTGCACGGATAGGTCAGTGGGGGGGCGTAGCCCGGCTACTGCAAGGCCTCTTCGGCTATGACTACTTGTATATTGCGGTGTTCGAGCTCTTCGCGGAAGTTGGCCTCAATCTTTTTGTCGGTGATGAGCATGCTGATCTTGTCGATTGGCGCGGTGACGAAGTTGGAAACTACTCCCATTTTGGTGTGATCCGCCACCACGATCACCGGGCCCTGGGTCCTCTCGATCATCAGACGCGTAACCTCGGCTTCTTGATGAATGGGTGTGGTGAGACCGTAGTTGATGCTGATTCCGTCTATGCCGATAATGGCCTTACTGCCGCAGACGTGGTTCAGTACGCAGTGGGCGAAGCCGCCGATCAGCGAGTTGGACTGGCGACGGAAGAGACCGCCGGTCAATATGAGCTCTACGTCAGGATCTTTTACTTCTATCACGGCGCCGGCGTTACTGGTGATTACTCGCAATTTTTTTCCGGACAAGTGGCGCAGGACCTGAGAGGTGGTAGATCCGGTATTGATAAGCAGGGTATCGCCCTCTTCGACGAACTGGTTTACGGTTTGGCCGATCAACTCCTTGGCTCCGCGGTTGATTTGGTCCTTTTCGGTGTACAGTGGTTCGATGCGCATGCGGTGGCGTAGAATCGCACCGCCGTGGGTTCTGTCGAGTATACCGTGTTGCTCCAGGACATCGAGGTCCCGCCGAATAGTGAGTTCGGTCACACCGAACATCTTACTGAGCTCGGCCACCTTCACTATGCCCTGTTCTTGAATTAATTTTTGTATTCTGGACTGTCTGTCAGCCGGTATGTATGATTCAGCCATTGCCTGCTCCAGTATTCGTGCTGTCATTTTAAGTTTACTGTTTTAGTTTGTCAATGAATTTATGTTTGTTTATGTTCTAAAAGTTACTATATGTATGTTCTATTGAGAATTAATAATAACGTTTTCTTGACAGGTAGGTGGAGCAGAGATAGAATAATTCACGACTAAAAGGTACGAGGAGTGAATGATATGGCTGAAAAGAAATACGTCGGATCTATTGATCAGGGAACTACCAGTTCGCGCTTTATTCTGTTCGATAAAGGCGGTCAGATAGTTGCCTCTCATCAGTTAGAGCATAAGCAGTACTTTCCACGGGCGGGCTGGGTTGAACATGATCCGCTGGAAATATGGGACCGTACCCAGGAAGTTATCAAAGAGACGCTGAACGAAGCCGGTGTCAGTGCGGATGAGATTGCCTCGGTAGGAATTACCAACCAGCGTGAGACGACAATCGTGTGGGATAAAAACACCGGAAAGCCCTATTACAATGCAATCGTGTGGCAGGATACCCGCACCTCGAGTATCATCGAAAAGCTGGCTGAGAACGGCGATAAGGACTGTTACAGAGAGAAAGTGGGGCTTCCGTTGGCAACGTATTTTGCCGGTCCGAAAATAAAATGGATAATGGAAAACGTGCCCGAAGCAAAGATGGCGGCTGAAAAGGGTGAGGCACTGTTCGGTACCATCGACACATGGGTAGTGTGGTGGCTCACCGGCGGACCGAACGGCGGGTCGCATATAACGGATGTAACGAATGCAGCTCGTACCATGATGATGAATATCAACACCCTGGAATGGGACACGGATATGATGAAAGTAATGGAGGTAAATCCCTCTATGCTGCCGGAAATCCGGCCCTCCAGCGATCCTTCATTTTTCGGATATACCCAGAAGGACGGACCCTTCGGAACGGAGATTCCGGTAGCAGGCATACTGGGAGATCAGCAGGCCGCACTCTTCGGGCAGACCTGTTATACTCCCGGAGAGGCCAAGAGCACCTACGGCACCGGCGGATTCCTGTTGCTGAACACAGGCGAGGAACCTGTCCAGTCAAAACACGGCCTGCTGACTACCGTCGGCTTCAAAATCGGCGATCAGCCGGCAGTATATGCGCTGGAAGGCTCGATTGCGGTAGCCGGCTCGCTGGTACAGTGGTTCCGTGACAATCTCAAAATGATCAGCACGGCTCCCGAGATCAATGACCTGGCTGACCAGGTTGAGGACAACGGCGGGATTTATTTCGTGCCGGCATTTTCGGGCCTGTTTGCCCCGCACTGGAACAGCAACGCCCGCGGCATCATCGCCGGTCTTACCCACTACATTACGAAAGCCCACATGGCCCGGGCAGTGCTCGAATCGACTGCCTATCAGGTAGTGGAACTGGTCGAAGCGATGGAAAAGGATTCGAACGTTCATCTGACAGACCTGAAAGTAGATGGAGGAATGGTGGCCAGTGAGATGCTGATGCAGTTTCAGGCCGACGTCCTGAATGTCAACGTAATCCGCCCCGAAGTAACCGAAACCACGGCTCTCGGAGCCGCATATGCCGCCGGCCTGGCGGTAGGATTCTGGAAGGATCTAGATGATCTCAAGAAGAATTGGGAGGTCGGAAAAGTATGGAAACCGGCCATGACCGGTGATAAGCGGGATAAGCTGATTCACGGCTGGAAGAAGGCGGTTCAGCGTACCATAGACTGGGTTGATTAATTAGAGTTGATATATTTGTTTTATGCCTTTTCTTACTGTCGGCCTTGACAGAAAGATGGTGTGCACTACAATATAATTGTGAAGTCTTTTAAGGAGGATCACGTATGAAATACCGGATTAAAGTTGATAAGGATAAGTGCATCGCAGATGGTGTATGTTATTCTATGGATCCCGATCACTATGTAGAAGACGATGAAGGCAAGGCAGAAGCTGCCGATGGAAAGATGGACGGCGTTATGTCCATTGGCGAGTATGATGACGATGCATACGATGAAGCCAAAGATGCCTGTGATGCGTGCCCCGTAGAGGCGATCGAAATCGAAAAGCTCTAAATTACACACATCAGTTTTCTAGACCGGCCTTCGACGCAGGGCCGGTTTTTTTCTGACTTCTAGAACATCTTGGCAGGTAGTATGGTATTGGCTCTTATTTCGGTTTTACTGGGTTTTGTGCTGCTGGTCTGGAGTGCCGATCGCTTTGTCGAAGGGGCTGCTTTCACCGCGAGGTTTTTCGGAGTACCGACTTTGCTGATTGGAATGGTAGTGGTCGGCTTTGGAACTTCAGCCCCCGAGCTGCTGGTATCGACCTTGGCGTCTCTACAGGGGAATCCCGGTCTGGCTCTCGGCAATGCTTATGGATCGAACATCAGCAATATCGCCCTCATTATCGGTACCACCGCTCTCATAAGCCCCATAGCGGTTCATTCACAGGTGCTTCGAAAAGAACTTCCTATCTTGATTCTCATTACCGCACTATCCGTGTGGCAAATTCGAGATGGAAGTGTCTCGCGGGCCGAAGGGCTGATTCTCTTAGCAGCCTTTTTTGTCGTGATGTTCTGGAACATTCGTCAGGGGATGCGGAACCGGAGCGATGTGTTTGTAAATGAAATCGAGCAGGACTTCTCACGTCAGGATATCTCTCTGTCGAAGGCCATCGTTTCACTGATAGTAGGTCTTGTCATCCTGGTCGCAAGCTCGAGGCTCCTGGTGTGGGGAGCGGTGGAGATAGCCAGAGGATTGGGAGTAAGTGACCTGATTATAGGTCTGACGGTAGTGGCTGTAGGGACCTCCCTCCCTGAGCTGGCCTCCTCGATCGCGGCGGCCAAGAAGAATGAACCCGATATTGCGCTGGGCAATGTAATCGGATCGAATATTTTCAACACCCTTGCAGTGGTAGGAATTGCCGGAACAATACAACCGATTTTATCAGGGAAAGAGGTGTTTTACAGAGATGCAATGGTAATGTCTATTCTGACGATCACGCTGTGCGCACTCAGTTACAGTTTTTCCCGCCGTCCAGCGCGAATCAACCGTATCGAAGGGGCAGTGCTGTTCTTAGTATATGTTGGGTACCTAGTGTATCTCGTAAAGAGCGCGTTGTAGTCCTCAACCCCCGCCGATCGGAAAATAGAGAAACAGGTTATCGCCGTCCTGGAGTGTGTAATCGAAGGATCGTTTTTCCTTGTTCACTATCGGTTTGAGATAGGTGCGGTGTTCCGGTTTTACTTTCAGCTGGTCTAGGAGCTGGGAGACGGTAGTACCGGGTTCTATATCGAGGGTCGAATTATTTGGGACTCCCTCTATGCGAAAGAATCCCATATATTCAATAGTTATTTGCATTCTCTTATACTAATTTAATATGAGCTCATCGGTCAAGTATTGTGACGGATGATGACTTTCCGGCTGGCGAGAATCAGGATTCCTCCCATCAGTACGATGCCCAGATTGTATACCAGGTTCAGCTGCATCACCGCCTCCAGTCCGGCCGATTTTTCCACCAGGCTCACCAGCTTCACCCCGAAGGCACCGGCGCCGAAGACGAAGGTGAACTTGAGACCGAAGCCCATGGAACGCCATTTGGCCGGAGTGAGGTAGGCTACCAGGCTGTTTTCAATCGGCTGCATCCCCAGTAGAAACAGCACAACCAGACCGGAAGCCGGAATGATAACCCAGCTCTTGAAGAGAATGATAGCCAGTAGAAACGGCATAGCTATGAGAAAAAAGAAAAAGTAGCCGTGTTTTAGGCTGTAACGGTCGGCAACATGTCCGCCAAAGTACTGCCCGACTATTCCGACTACATATACAAAGGTGGCAACTATATTGGCGGTAAGGGTGTTGAAGGCGGTACTGCCCTCTATCGGCACTATATT
>JAASTM010000175.1 GCA_021767325.1 Spirochaetales bacterium | reverse complement strand
TACGGGGGCGCCTGGAAGCCGCTCCACTACGCGGCGAAGCGCTTTTTTGCTCCACTACATGTAGTGCTGCTGAAGGATGCGCCCGACACTCCGCAAGGCCAGATTGATGTATATGGAATCAACGACTACGATGAGGCTGTGGCCGGCGAGCTGGCAGTGCATCTGTTTAACTTTAACGGAGAGATGGTGCAGCAGCAGATTCAGGACACAATTCTTGCACCAGAGGCGTCGACACTGCTCAACAGACTGTCTGTTCCAGAGGATGAACGCTTCCGCGCGCAGCACTTTTATTATGTCCGGTTTTCTCCAGCCGACCCGGAGATTGATGCGCTGGAAAACGATCTGTTGCTGCTGCGTCCGAAACGTTGCGCTATGAAACCGGCGAATATATCTTTCAGGATTCAAACGAGAAAGACCGGCGACATAGCAATCGAACTGCACACTGATGTACCGGCATTCCATGTAGTGTTAAAGTGTGATGGAGCTTCGGTCCGTTTTTCGGAGAACGACTTCACACTCCTGCCGAACCGTCCCAGGACAGTGACCGTTTCGGCAGTGCAGCCTGCGGACCTCGAGGAGAATCTTAGAATTCACTCATTACGTAATTTTTAGTGGTCACTCGGCAGGAATTACATCGATGGTAGTCGAAAATGAAATTTTCTCCTGAATTTGCCATGAATCGTTCTGGGCTTTCAGGGGAAACTGCATCTGCAGATTTTTCTCCGGACTCGAGAATTCGACAATAACGATTGCGCTGCGCCCCTTCACCTGCACCGCTTCGATATTCCAGGAATCGTAGGCTCGAATGTTCCGGTACAGTTGCTGTTTTTGATTTTCATCGATCTGGGTGAAAAAAGGGGCTGCTTCACGGATTGCCTCCGTATCCTGGGCATAGAGCCCTTCTACGAATCTGCTTACCGTTTTTTCAGCAGCTGATTTACCCGGAGAACTACAAGCTGCACATAGGATTAGAGTGATAATTGTTATGAAAAGGAGTTTCTTTGACATAAGAGTTAGATAACCGCAGGGCTATGTGCCCCGCGGTGTGTACGCATTAGTCTTGGTATTTTACTACGGTTCCTTCGATCTTTGCGTGTGCAGGTGCATACAGACCAAATGTAATCCCGTTGAGCAAGAGGTCAACAAAACTGGCTTCGTACTTAACGGTAACGTTTACCGCAGCATCGCCGGAGTATTTGTTGATTTCGCGTCGAACGGCGTCGTAGATCGGATTGTCCATGTTGGTGGCAGTTGCATTCACGATGTTTGCACCACCAGAACTACCGAGAAACTCATTTACCATTACGCTGGTTTCGAACTCACCAACGGCCTGATAAGAGGGCATCTCTTCATTCATCTGGATGCCGGACAGCTGGAAGGTAGTACAGGAAGCTGCGAACAGCACCAGCAGTACTGCGCCAATAATTAGTACAGCTTTTTTCATTTTAAATCCCCCTAGGAATTAAATTATGCCTTGAGAGTAAGGAGTTACACTGTACTTGTCAATGTGGATACTGCAGCTTTGTTAAATTTCTCACATTAAAAGAACAATCAATCTGGAGTTTTTTAAGAATAGTTTGGAAAAACGGCAGGATTGGTATACATTTCTCTGTAATGAAAACGGCTAAAGAATCAAACGGTATCGACGACCTGGTTAAGCTCTCATTTTTTACTGAAATCGGCAAAGCCATTACTTCCGCTCAGTCAGTACACCAGACGATGCAGGCGGTCATGGATCAGATCGGCAAGGTGTTTGCCCCCACCTACTGGTCGCTGCTGCTGCGCAATAACAAGACCGGGGAGCTGCGCTTTACAATTGTAGTCGGCAGCGGGGTCGAGAGTCTCAAAGGTACCACTCTGCCGAGGGGCAAGGGCATTGCCGGCTGGATAGCTGAAAACGGGCAATCCCTGATTGTAGAAGATGTCAGCCGGGATTCACGTTTCGATCCCGAGATGGATCAGAAAACCAATTTCACCACCAAGTCGATAATCGGCGTACCGTTGAAAAGCCGCAGCAAGGTATTCGGCGTTATTGAACTCATCAATAAAATCGACGGCAGCAGCTTTACACCCTACGAGCTGACCCTTCTGCAGACAATTGCCGATTACGCGGCCATTGCCATCGAAAAGAACTATTATCTAAAAGCTTTGAAGCATGTAGCCAGTATTGATTCACTGACCGGTCTCTACAATCGCAGAACCTTTTACCGCTTCTTCGAAAAAGAGATAGCTCGGGCACAACGCAGCGCTTCAGTCTTTTCGTTGATTATGCTGGATGTAGACAAGTTCAAACAGATCAACGACAGTCTCGGCCATGAGACCGGGGACCGGGTACTGCTCACGATCAGCAGTATTCTCAAAGAGATAACCCGCTCATCCGACATGGTGTGCCGTTTCGGGGGCGATGAGTTTCTCATACTACTGCCGAACTCCGATGCTGAAGATGCCGAAGTGCTCAAGCAGCGCATCGAAACCAAAATAGGCCAGTATAACCGTGAGTCTGAAATCCACATCGGTCTGAGCTACGGTCTCCATACCGCCAGCAGCCGCAACGCCGAGAGCGCGATCAGATTCGTAGACCAGCAGATGTACAAGGAGAAGAACTCAAAACGCGCTCAGTTATATTCCGAACAGAATATTGAAGATATAAGTGCACATACCGACAGTTTGGCTCTTGACTAGGTACATACAAATATGAATAATACCAGAAATATTTTGTAGGAAACCGGGTAATGAGTTTATTTAGGCCGAAAGGCGACATTACGTTGCGGAGCATTAGAAATACGGAGTGAACTTCCGTATAGGGATCGTTTTCCCTATACGGAAGTTTTTTTTTGCCCCGACATGTCGGCTGGGCTTCGGAGAGCTTGTCAGCCCCACCACATTTCCTACAGGCATAAACGGAGGTTTTATATGTCGCATCAAGCAATCGGGATTGATGAACGTCCCGCACTGAAGCGCTGGGTTCCCCTGAGTTTCCAGCATGTGTTCGCTATGTTCAGCGCCACCGTGCTGGTTCCATTGCTTACCGGGCTCTCGCCCTCGATGGCGCTGTTCGCATCGGGAACCGGTACACTACTGTACATCATTATCACCGGCGCCCGCGTGCCGGTGTACCTGGGTTCCTCGTTTGCATTCATTCCGCCGATCATTGCGGTATCGGCGGCTTACGGGGTTGCCTACGCCCTGGGAGCCGGCTTCGTGGTCGGACTCTTCTACATTCTGGTAGGAGGCTTGGTACGCTGGTTTGGACTGGAATGGATCGACCGTTTGCTGCCTCCCGTAGTAATCGGGGCGGTTATCATGGTAATAGGATTGAAACTGGCACCGGTAGCAATGAACATGGCAATGTATGAAGGCGGTACAGCCTCCGGCGCATATAATCTGCACTACGTACTGATTGCAGCAGTCACCCTCGGCATTGCGGTTGTTTCTTCAATAGTACTCAAGGGTTTTTTCAATGTTATTCCAGTGCTCATCGGGATCATAGGCGGTTATATCTTCACCCTCATTTACCAGAGCTTCATCCCGGGTTTGGAACTGATCGCTTTTACCGACGTATCTTCGTCAAAATGGCTGGGCCTGCCGAAGTTCACCTTTCCTAAGTTCGGAATTGTACCCATTATCACCTTCCTGCTGGTATCCCTGGCCACAATCGCCGAGCATATCGGCGATACGCTGGTGGCCAGTAAAGTAGTCGGCCGTGATTTCTACAAAGACCCCGGCCTGCATCGAACCCTGATGGGGGATGGAGCGGCAACGGCCATGGCATCCCTGTTCGGTGGTCCGCCCAACACCACCTACGGTGAGAATATCGGCGTAATGGCAATCTCAAAGGTGTATTCGGTATGGGTAATCGGGGGAGCCGCAGTTGTCGCTATTCTGATGTCGTTTATACAGAAGTTCGGTGCCCTTATCCAGACCATTCCCGCCCCTGTCATAGGCGGAATTACCATGATGCTGTTCGGCATAATTGCCAGCGCCGGTATCCGTACGGTAGTAGAGAGCGGGGTTGATTACAGCTGTAAACGCAATCTTACCATCAGCTCGGTCATCCTGGTAATCGGGCTGGGCGGAGGAAAAATCTTCTTCCCCATCACCGACACCCTCAACTTTGACATCTCCGGTGTAGCTCTGGCGACTCTAGTCGGAATCCTGCTGAACCTCATCCTTCCGCAGACGCTGAATCAGGAAGCAGATAGAACCGCCGATACACATGTGGCGAGTTCCGCCGGTAACCCGGCCTCGCCGGTTCGTGAAAGCGAAGTAGTCGCTGAATAGGAAGGTGCCTAATCACCTGCCGGACCTGATAAGAGCCCCGGCTCGGGACGCGCCTGCAGTCGGGGAATTCTACAGGATATCAATATTAATTTGCATTTCTATAGCTCATAAATTACTCTTATAGCAGGAGAAGGTATATGAATATAACCGCTGTATTAAGAGATAGTTTTGATCTAATGAAGAAGAACTGGATGTTGTTTGTTCCCTTCCTGGGAGCTTTCGTTCTCATGGCACTGGTTTCGCTTATTGCGGTCGGTAGCATGGTTCCATTCGGCGATTTCTCTTCGATGGGGCATGTGTCGCAAAAAGAAGCGGTCGGCATGGCCGGAGCCTCACTGTTGGCAGTATTCGTCATGATGATCCTCTCCGGCATTATCGGCCTCTTGGCCCACGGGATGACCATCGCCATGATCGAAGACGCCTTGCGTACCGAAAAAGCCACTCTCGCAGGGGGCTGGACAAAAACTTTGCATAATATCGTACCTTTGCTGATTTCCGCGGTACTGGTAGGTATAATCGTCAGCATCGGTTTTATGCTTCTGATCCTACCCGGGATTGTGGCAGTATTTTTTCTGATGTTTTCAATAATTGCAGTAATGAGTGAGAGAGACAACGGGTTCACAGCGCTTGCCCATAGTGCCCGGATCGTCTATAGAAACATTAAAACCACGATCGTGCTGTTTCTGGTTTTAATAGCGCTGGGAGTGCTCTTCGGCGTAGTGTCAATGATCCTCGGTCTCATCCCCATCTTGGGAGTAATCCTGAGCATCGCAATTTCAGCCGTATTCGGCGTGTATACCACGATTTTCCTGGTAATCAGTTACAATAACCTGGATACACAACCGGATACTCAGCCAGATGCAACTGTGTAAAAGTAGACGGGGCCCTCTTAAACGGGCCCGCAGTCTTTTCCTCAGTCCCGCTGACCGGTCTTCTTTATTATATGGTACCCGAACTGGGTAGACACGATATCGCTGATCCCGCCGTTCCCTAACCTTTTTACCGCGTGCTCGAAGGCCGGCACCATCTTACCGGGACCGAACCAGCCCAAATCTCCGCCCTTGGCCTTGCTCGGACAGGTTGAGAAATCCCGGGCTAATGCCTCGAAGTTGCCGCTCGACTTCACCCGCTGCAGAATCTGCTGCGCCTGCCCGCGGTCTTTTACCAGTATATGACTCGCTCTCCATTCCATATCAGTTCCTCCCCATGAGTTTGCCCCGACCGGCACCCAGCTGGTCCACCATCTGTTTTCCAGCTCTGCTTGACAGCCGTGAATTCCCGACCCATAATAGGTGCTTATTGCTGATACTTCAATACTATTTTCAGTTGATGATAAACAAATGAAGATTTTGAATTTCGGTTCGCTCAATATCGACCATGTATATAAGGTAGACCACATCGTACGCCCCGGTGAAACCATCGGCAGCGACAGTCTGCAGTTTTTCGCCGGCGGCAAGGGTGCCAATCAGTCGGTGGCAATTGCGAAGGCCGGGGCGGAGGTCTGGCACGCCGGGAAAATCGGCCCTGACGGGGGCTGGCTGCTGGACAC
>JAASTM010000174.1 GCA_021767325.1 Spirochaetales bacterium | reverse complement strand
CGTTCGTGGCTGGGAGGCCCCCATTTCGGATTTCTGCTGCGGCCGGTGAGCGAATCGGCAGTAATCTCGGTGGTGGAAAATGTGCTGAACCGTACCAGCCGCTATCTGTATCAGGAAAAACTCGAAGCTGCAAAACTGGCGGCGGAGGACGCCAACCGTGCCAAATCGCAGTTCATTGCCAACATGTCACACGAGCTGCGCACCCCCCTGAATATTATTCTCGGATTCTCGGAACTTCTTACCCAGGAGGAGACCGATCCAAAAAAGCAGGAGAAGTTGGCCAGTGTAGAACGGGCCGGAAAGAATCTTCTGGCAATCATTAATGACATCCTGGATTTTTCACAGATCGAGGCCAAGCGCCTTAAACTGGAGTATGAGCCGTTTTCCCTCCACAGCATGCTCATTCATCAGAACACCTTCTTTGAACGGCAGCTGCAGCACAAGCAGATCGAGTTCAGAATAGAAGTGGCTGATGAGATGCCGCACCATTTTTACGGCGATCAGCGTCGAGTGCATCAGATTGTGACGAACCTGGTATCGAATGCCATCAAATTCACCCCACAGGGGAGTGTAGTTCTAAAAGCTGATTACCGGGATGGGAAGGTTGTGTTACAGGTTATTGATACGGGCATCGGCATCGATCCGCAGCAGTGCGACCGGCTCTTCCATCCTTTCGAGCAGATCGATGCAGCCGACAATCGCAGTTACAGCGGGACGGGCCTCGGCCTGGCGATCGTAAAAAGCCTGGTGGAGGAAATGGAAGGGACTGTGAATGTAGACAGCACTACGGACAGAGGCTCTGTGTTCACCGTAAATCTGCCCCTGAAGCCGGTTACATCCCTGCGCACACAGCAGGAAAGCGAATACGAGAAATCTCCGGATGTGGAGAGCGAGAGCCCGCTCCACATTCTGGTTGCAGAGGACAATAAGGTGAATCAGCAACTCATGAAGATGATCCTGAAGAACCTCGGCTACACCTGTGATGTAGCGCCTGAAGGGCAGACCGCCCTCGAATACCTGCAGGCGGGCCGTTATGACCTGGCTATAATCGACATGCACATGCCGGTTATGGACGGATATCAACTGGCCAGGGAGATACGCAGAGACCCGCAGCTGAGCTCTCTCGTGATAATCGCACTCTCAGCTGCCACCGGAAAATCCGAAACCGATGAGTTTCTCGCAGCCGGCTGTAACGACTTCGTGCATAAACCCGTCGATACCACAGTACTGGATAAAAAAATTAAAGAATTGATTTGACATCCCTGCAGTTGAAGCCTATATTTCACTTATTACATAGTAATACCATGGTATTTTTGTGAGGTTTAGATGAAAAAGCATGAGATAATATCCTTCAAAGCTGACGGGCAGCTGGTTGAAGCCCTCAACCACATACCTAACCGCTCCGAGTTCATTCGCAATGCAGTCCTGCGGGCTATGGAAAACGTCTGTCCCCTCTGTCAGGGCACCGGTATTCTGACGCCGAGTCAGAAGGAGCACTGGAGCCATTTTTCCGAACATCACCAGGTGGTAAAATGCAACGAATGCGATGAAATCTACCTCTCCTGCGATCATGACACAACTAAAGGACACGCCATATGAAATCACTGCAGAGGTTCATTGTTCCGGCGGCGCTGGTTCTTTTTCTAGCATTCTTTCTGACATTCCTTCTGACACCACAGGCACCCCTGTGGGCTTCCGGCTCGGCAGAACAGCAGACCAATGCGGGCGAACAAGACAACGGGCTGTTGATCTATGTGAGCATCCTGCCACAGCAGTACTTTGTCGAGCAAATTGCCGGGCCAGAGGCCGAAATCAGGGTGATGGTGCCTCCCGGCCGCAGCCCCGCTACCTACGAGCCGAGCCCCAAGCAGGTGGCCCGACTCGGACGGGCTGATCTCTTCTTTACCATCGGAGTGCCTTTTGAGAGTGCCTTCGTGCCTCTGATACGGGATGAAATGGAGGCCCTGCGGATTATCGACACCTCAAAGGGTATTGAGAAGCGCTCCATCCACGCCGATGAGATAATCGAAACCGAGGATGATCACGAGGATGATCACGAAGATGATCACGATGATGGGCATACGCACGGCGACGAGCAGCCCGATCCGCATATATGGCTGGCTCCGCCGCTGGTAATCGAACAGGCCGCCCATATCCGGGACGGGTTGATACAGGCCAACCCTGAAAAGGAGCAGCTCTATCGGGAGAACTACCGCCGGTTTACACAGGAGCTGGAGCAACTGCACACCGAACTCAAAGAAATCTTGCAGCCGGTGAAGGGCAGCACCATTTTAGTCTATCATCCCTCCTTCGGGTATTTTGCCGAAACCTACGGCCTCTCACAGATGGCAATTGAAATGGGAGGAAAAGAACCGGGAGCCCGTCAGCTGCAGGAAGTAATCCAAACCGCCAAAGCAAATAACGTAAGGGTCATATTCGTGCAGCCCGAGTTCTCCAAAGCCAGCGCCCGCAAGGTCGCGGATGCCATCGACGGAGCAGTAGTCGAAGTAGCTCCCCTCAAGCCGCAGTACATGCAGAACCTGCGTTCGATAGCCTCGGCGATACGAGACGGACTGGACCGATGAGCTCAGAAAACGTAATTGAAATAGAAAATGTAGTGTTCAGATACTCCCAGTACAGGGTGCTGGACAATGTCTCACTGAGCATTCAGGCCGGGGATATGGCCAGTATTATCGGACCAAACGGCGGGGGCAAAACCACTCTCCTGAAACTGATACTCGGGCTTCTGGAGCCGGAGTCGGGTACAGTGAAGGTGTACGGAGAATCTCCGCGCGGCAAAATGGGCTATCTCGGTTATGTCCCCCAATATTCACGTTTTGATGATCAGTTTCCTATTACGGTGTTCGAGGTGGTTTTAACCGGACGGCTCGAAAAACGGATGGGATTTTACTCCCGGCATGACCGCCGGGCGGCGGCGGAAGCCTTAGAAAAGGTGGGTCTGGCGGACATCGCCGACCGCTCCTTTCAGGAACTGTCCGGAGGTCAGCGCCAGCGGGTATTGATAGCCCGGGCGCTGGCGGGACGGCCTTCGATACTGCTGCTCGACGAACCGACCTCCAACGTAGATGCCGCGGTCGGCTCCATGCTGCATGAACTGCTGGAGGAGCTCAACAAAACCCATACCATACTTCTGGTTACCCATGATGTCGGTTTCGTCGACGACATTACCAACCGCGTGTTCTGTGTGAACAACATAGTTCATGAGCACCCGGCTGACAAGCTGGATGCATCTCTGATCAGTGCCGCTTACGGCAATCAAATGCGTATGGTCCGCCACGACATCAACTTAGAGGATTAGATATGTTACAGGAGTTTTTCTCAGCCTTAGCCGATCCGAATGTGCCCTTTATCCGCTATGCCTTTATCGCCGGACTGCTCTCGAGCGTCTCCTTCGGAATAATCGGGTCCTTTGTAGTAGTCAAACGGATCTCCTACATAGCCGGCGCCATCAGTCATGCCGCCCTGGCCGGTATCGGAGCGGCACTCTATCTGCAGCATACCTACGGTATTGAGTCCCTTTCGCCGCTGCACGGGGCGGTCATTGCCGCCATGCTGGCAGCCCTGGTTATAGGGCTGGTCAGTACCTACTACAACGAACGTGAGGACACCATCATCGGCAGCATCTGGGCCATCGGCATGGCAATCGGGCTGCTGTTTATAGCCAAAACCCCCGGCTATGTCGATCCGATGAGCTATCTCTTCGGGAACATCCTGCTGGTCGGCCGACAGGAACTGATCCTCATCCTGGTGCTCGACCTAGTCGTGATAAGCATGGGAATTCTTTTCTATCACCAGTTTCTGGCGCTCTCCTTCGATGAGGAGTTTACCCGCCTGAGAGGCATTCCCACCCGTCTGTATTATATTCTGCTCATATTTCTGATCGCCCTAACCGTGGTACTGATGGTCACCGTAGTTGGTATCGTAATGGTCATTGCCCTGCTGACCATTCCGGCCGCCACTGCGGGGCTGTTTTCGAGGAAACTCTGGCAGATGATGCTGCTGGCGGCTCTCTTTTGCGCCCTCTTTACCAGCTTCGGGCTGGGAACCAGCTACGTGCTCGACCTGCCCTCCGGCTCGACCACCATTGTCTTTGCCGGGCTGGTGTATCTGGCCGGGCTGCTGGTCCGACGCCACTAATTCGATAAAATTTTTCCGATAAACCCCGACCTCTTTCGTTGCAATTTGTTGCGCAAGGGCGTGGTCCGTGTTACAATTACGCCGCACAATAAGCACTAATATCTGGAGGAACGGTCATGGAAATATCCACATACGTGCGTCCGCAATCCTTAGAGGAAGCGTACTCACTGCTCGCCGATAAAAAGGCCTTTCTTATCGGTGGGGGCGCATGGTCCCGAATGAATTCCCGAAAAGTTGAACTGGCAGTCGACCTCTCCTCTCTCGATCTTCGTTTTATCAAAAAAAGCGGCAACACAATCGAGATAGGAGCAATGACTACTGCACGCGATCTTGAAACATCATCTGATCTCAATCAGGCCTTCGACGGCCTGTTCCGTAATGCGGTAGCCCACATCGTGGGTGTGCAGATGCGCAATCTCATCACCGTGGGAGGAACCGTAGGCGGAAAGTTCGGCTTTTCCGATCTCAATACAGTCCTGCTGGCACTCAACGCCAGGGTGGCGCTCTACAAGCAGGGTGAAGTCGACTTCGAGACGTACCTGAGCGGCCGTACCGACGGACCGGCTCTGATCGAAAAAATCATAATCGACACCGACAATGTGCACGGAGCATACGAAGGTGTACGCATCGCCCGTACCGACTTCTCGATTCTGAACGCATGTGCGGTCAGGCGGGACGGCGCCTGGCGGGTGGCAGTGGGAGCACGCCCCGGCAGCGCACGCCTTTCGGCAAAGGCGGCGGAAATCCTCGGATCGGAGGAACATCCGGGGGAAGATCTGGCAGCCAAAGCGGGGGCCGCAGCAGCAGAGGAACTCGACTTCGGCAACGATGTACGCGGTACCGCCGAGTATCGTACATCCGTATGCCGCAGCCTGGTAAAACGGGCTATTCAGGAGGTGGCGTAATGACAATTGAACTAAAAATAAACGGACGACCACGCCGGCTCGAAATAGAAGCGGGCGACATGCTGGTGGATGTCCTGCGGGAAGCAGGCTACGTCGAAGTTAAGAAGGGCTGTGACAGCGGCAGCTGCGGCGTGTGCACCGTTCTGATGAACGGCGCCCCGATTCTCTCCTGTTCTACCCTGGCGGCTAAAGCCGACGGCCAGGAGATTGTAACGGTTAAGGGTATCGAAGAAGAGGCGGCCGAGTTCGCCGACTACCTCACCGCCGAAGGTGCCGATCAGTGCGGTTTCTGCGGACCGGGCTTTGCCCTCACGGTGTACGCACTGATGCAGGAAAACTCCTCCCCCAGCGAAGAGGAGATTCGCCACTACTTAGCCGGAAACCTCTGCCGCTGCAGCGGATATGAAGGACAGCTTCGTGCAATCACCAAGTACGTGGAGGCAAAAAATGGATAAGCAGTTTACTACAGTAAAACATGACCGCGCCAAGATAGACGGCAAAGGACTGATTACCGGGCGACCGGCCTATACCGACGACCTGACCCCCAAGGATGCCCTGGTGGTCAAGCTCGTTCGCAGCCCCCACGCCTTTGCCAAGATCAAGAAAATCGATGCCTCCAAAGCCCTGGAGCTGCCGGGCGTCGAGGCTGTATACACCTACCAGGATGTACCCCGGGTTCCCATTACCCGCGCCGGTCAGGGCCATCCCGAACCGAGTCCGAAAGACAAATTTATTCTAGATGAATACGTCCGTTACCCCGGCGACGAAGTCGCAGT
>JAASTM010000173.1 GCA_021767325.1 Spirochaetales bacterium | reverse complement strand
TTTAACGGTCGGTTTAGCTGTAATAAGCGCCTTTGCCGGCGAGAGCATCAGCTCCGGTACAGCCCAAATTCTTTTCCTCTTGTTGTTCGTCGGTTCTATTGCCGGAGCCTTTTTTATCTACCACCAGGCGATTAAACTCCTATCCAGAAAAATTGATATGGAGAAATATTTTCATCCTATTTTTACGCGTTTCAAGAAGCAGTAGTACACAAATTCGTAGTATAAGGGCTGTGTACAAGTGCTGGCAGGTTTAATACCCGTCCGACATAGCCCGGTTTTTATCTTTTTTGTATAAGTCGTTGTAGACGAAGCCTCGGTTTCTGAGGGTGTCCTTCAGTTCCTGCGGGAAGGGCATATAACGCCAGAAGATGCCGCGGACCTCCCGGTCCAGCTTCTGGGTGCCTTCACTCTCTTTTGTGATCCACAGCACGTAGTCCTGAATAAAATACTCTTTCACATCACCCCGCAGCTTTTGACTTTCGAACCACATGTAGTAGTTGCCGGTCAGACCCTCTTCCATCCAGTAGTGTTGGGCCTTCTCTTTAGCTACCTGCCAGCGCAAGTCGGCAATGGCCATGATTATCGCTGAGCGCAGGTTTTTGGGGTACATCGGGATAGCAACCCGACCGCGGCTGGTGGCCCGGTTATACTTTTCAAACGGTTCCCAGCAAATGCCACGGTCGCCGTAACAGGGTACCAGTATGATATGCGGTACTATCCGGTTGGTCTGCTGTTTGAAACTGCGGAGAAAGACACCGGGGTCGATGCGCTCTATGTCGGAGAGCTGCTTGATCACATTTTCACGAGTGCCGAGTTCGAAGTCGAGCGCCCGGAAGTACTGTTTCATGAGGAATGGTATGTGATTACCCTGCCGGCCGACACTCATCTTGGCCATCTGCCGGACGGAGTTGAACTCCTGCTCGATGGTCTTGGCATCAACCTGCTGGCTGGCCCCGAGGTCATCGGCTTTATTTTCCAGTTTTTCCAGCAGCTGATCTGCTTCCTCGAGCTGCCGGAAGAGTGAGGAGAGTTCTTTATCGATAGTAAACAGGCGCTTAACCATCTGGTTGATTTCGCTGAGGGCGCTGCGCTGTTCGGGAGTGTAGGGTGATTTGAGCCCGTAATACTCTTCCATGGTCTGATGCGAGCTGAGGCTGCTGGCTTTGGACTGCAGTTGCGATTCGAGTGCCTCGAGCTCGCTTAGTTTTGATTTTAACTGGCCGATCTGCACATCCCGGTTGCCCCGGGCTTTTTCGGCTTGCACCATGATGCGGTCGCCCCGGTCCTTTTGGGCGATCTTTACCTCATCCTGAGCCGACTGACCGATCCGGCCCATAGCCACTTTGTAGAGCCACTCGTCAACATAGTGAATGGGTTCGCCGGTGTGATTCTCATCGATCACCCGTGCCAGCATATCCCGCTGTTCCTTAGAAACCGCTGTGGGCAGCAGGTAACCGAAGCGCAGCATATAGCGCTTGGGTTCGGGCAGTTTGGTGTGGATTTTGGCGGCTATTGAGGCGGCCAGGTTCCAGTAGGCGGATATGAGTTTATTCCGGTACAGAGAACGTTCTTTCGGATCCTGTACATTCAGAAACTTTGCCAACAGAGAGTGTACCCGTTTAGCCGGTTCTCCCTCGCCTGAGAGTGCCTGCTTGTAGTAATCGGTAGAGGAAAAAATCGGGTTGGGTTCGTCTTTGAAGAATTTTTCAATTTTAGGGAAACTCTGCTTGTTTAGATCGAGATCTTCGACTGATGAAGAGGGTTTCTCTGCTTTCGGTTCGCCGAAGAGATCGGCAAAATCAGGAGCTTCCTCAGTGTCTTCCTCGTCAATTCCCATTAACTCGGCGACTTCAGGATCAATATCTCCTGAAAAAGATTGGTCACTCAAAACTTTTCCCGTATTAAAAAAAGGTTGTGGAGGTGGTGGGAATCGAACCCATGACCTCGTGAATGCCATTCACGCGCTCTAGCCAACTGAGCTACACCCCCACGACGGTGTGAAAAATATACCTATATCCGCCGGCTCTGTCAATACCTTCCACTTATTCATTCTCGTCCAGTTCACGCTCAGTCTTGAACTGTTCTACCTCTTGTGAGATCGCGTTCACCTTTTCGGTTATGTCTTGAATGATATTTTCGACATAATTCATCGATTCGGCGATTTCGTTGGTTCCGCTGGAAATTTCATGTATGCCGGTTTTCACCGTTGCTGATATCTGGGTTACCCGTTCGGTCACCCTCCCGACCACATCAACTGATTCGAGCATTTCATCCGACCCGCTCTTTACCTCGGATGCGATATGATTCAGGTCGGTAATCGCCTCCAGAATCTGCTGACTGCCCTGTGAGAGCTCCTGGGTATTCGAATTGATCTCATTGAAGGCATCAACCGTTTCCTGGGTTTCGCGCCTAATCAGATCGAAGGTCTCCAGGTTGGTGTGCGAAGCCTTTGAGGCACTTTCCAGAGATTCTAATATTTCTTTAATAGTGGTGCTTATCTGCTTGGAGTTGTTTTGGGAGGCTTCGGCCAGTTTCCGGATTTCATCGGCAACCACTGCAAAACCCTTACCGGATTCACCGGCGTGTGCCGCTTCGATGGCCGCATTCATGGACAGGAGGTTGGTCTGACCGGCTACATTGGTGATCACCTCGGAGATTTCTGTAATACGGCCGGCCTGCTGAACTATCTCCTCAATAGCCCGGCTGGATTCCTCGACGGTTTTGCTGCCCTCTTCTATGGTCTTGGACAGTGACTGTGAGGCGGCTTGTTTATTCTCTATGGTCTGGGCTACGCTCTGCAGGCTGGCCATCATCTCTTCGATCGAAGCGGTGGACTGGGTAATAGCGGAACTCTGGGATTCAACGTTGTTCTTGAGGTTCTCGACTGTGCGCCGCAGTTCCTCTATGGCCGATGATTCCTCCTGAACTTCGTTGTCCAGCCGTTCGATTTCCTTGTTTATATTCTGTACGTTCGAGCTGATTTCCGTTGAAGCCGAGGCGGTCTCCTCCGCATTGGCCGCCAGGTCGCTCTGGCGCTGATTGATCGACTGCATATCACCCTTTACTGTCGTGATAATTTCGCGCAGACGGTCAACGAAGCTGTTGAACGATTCTGCGAGTACACCGATTTCATCCTTCGATTTCACATCCATCTGAACCGTCAGATCGCGGGCTCCCTGGGATATTTCCTGCAGGTTATTAGTGGTAAGGGTAATCGAGCGTACGATAATCCGGCTGATCAATATGAATGCCAGTATCAGCACACCGATTACTATAAGGGTGGTCGTCACAGTCGCCTGTAGTACCGGTCCAATTACCTGTTTTTGCAGCTCGCTCTTGGGGTAGGCCACCGCAACTGTCCAGGGAGTAAGATCGACCTGCTTGTAACCGAAGATGCTGTCCTTAAACAGGTTGTTTCCGGCTGCATTTACACTGGTAATTCCACTCGACTCAGAATTGATTTTACTCAGCAGCTCGTCGGGCTGCTGTACCTCAAGGTTCGCGAGCAGTTCGGAGAAGCTGATAGCGAGGGTTTCCTGGTTTTCTCCGAAAATGAGTGAGCCGCTCTTCTGGTCTATAAGATATACCCCGCCGACGCTCGATTCGGTTTCTTCCTGCAGATAGCTTATTAAGCTGTTCAGGGTCATGTCTATGGCCGAAACTCCGATGATCTGTCCGTCCTCACGCACCGGCATCGACGCGCTCAAAATGATATTCCCTTCATCGTTAGACTGATCGATATACGGTTCGGTGACCGCAAAATCTCCGCTCTCCATGGCATCGATATACCAGGGCCGCTCACGTGCATCGTAGTCCGGAGGTAAATTGATCCAGAAATTTGCCAAGGCATTCAGGCTCTGCGGGGCCGCCATGTAGATGAGCCCGACTTTCGGGTCTTCGGCAAAGGATTTAGCTACCTCTAGATAGGGTTCGTATTCCGGCATTGCCTGATAGACCGACTGCTCGTTCGAATCGGGCATCGCTTTCATCATATCCAGAACAAAGGGAATTCTGGAAAAATCTTCCAGGATCTGCTGCTGCCGCTGCATGATGCTGGAAAGGTTCAGGGCGAGCTTTTCGGTGTATAACAGGGTCTGCTGCTCTTTCTCTGCCTGCAGCATGTTTCGTTGAGTGATAAATGATAAATATCCTGCGCCGAGGAGTAGAACCAAAGGGAGCACAATCAGGATTATCAGAAGTTTACCGTTTAACTTCATAGCTTCCTCCCACTATCGATAGCTATGATTATGATAGGATTTTTGGAATAATGCAAATTTAGTTTTTCAATCAGGTATTTTTTTTGTGAAATTGTTATAATGCACTTATGATAGTACGTTGTCCTTGGGCCGAAGGCCATCCGCTGCTGCGGGAGTATCACGACAAAGAATGGGGAGTTCCTCTGCATGATGAGGAGAAACACTTCGAGTTTCTGATGCTGGAAACAATGCAGGCCGGTTTGAGCTGGTTGACGGTGCTCAAGAAACGAGAGGCATTTCGCAAAGCCTTTTGCGGATTCGATCCTGAAAAAATCGTGCAATTCTCTGCGAACGATATTGATGTGATGATGGAGAATCCGGAAATTATTCGCTACCGCCGTAAACTCGAATCAGCCGTTCGAAATGCACAGGCATTCCTTGAAATACGCCGGGAATGGGGGAGTTTTGACGCGTTCTTATGGTCCTTTACAGACGGCGAGGTGAGAGATCACCGGCTTGAAACCCAGGCAGACATGCCGGTGAAGAATGACCTGTCCGAGCAGGTCTCCTCTGCCTTGAAGCGCTACGGAATGTCATTTGTGGGGCCGGTGACGGTGTATGCCCACCTGCAGGCGGTTGGAGTGATAAACGACCATCTGTGCAGCTGTTTCAGGCATAAGACATAGATACAAAAAAAACGGGGTGTCTCATGGTACTTCTCATGGTAAGACACCCCGTGTGTTAGGCTCTTAGGCCCTACAGTGATTTATGACAAAACCACCAGTCGTACCCCTCGTACTCTTTCAGCCGTTTCTCCGCATCCTGCTCGGTGGAGGCCGGCGGAATGATTACGCGGTCGCCGATCAGTTCGTTATCGGGCCAATTGGCCGGGGTTGCTACTCCATTGTCGTCGGAAACCTGTAGTGCTTTCAGAGAGCGGAGTACTTCGTCCATGTTGCGTCCGATTTCCTGCGGATAGTACAGAACCAGACGAACAAAGCCCTTGGGGTCGATGAGGAATACCGCCCGAACGGTATTAGTGCCTTTTCCGGGGTGTACCATTCCGAGAGCCTGGGCTACTTTACCCATCTCATCCGCGATAATCGGAAAGGGAATTTTTACATCGAGTTTATCATTGATCCATTCGGTCCATTTGATGTGGCTGTGGACTTGGTCAATCGAAAGCCCGAGAAGCTCCGCACCGGCTTTGTTAAAATCTTCGGCCTTTTTAGCGAATGACACGAACTCTGTGGTACATACGGGGGTGAAATCTCCGGGATGTGAAAAGAGCACAATCCATTTTCCTTTGTAGTCGTGGGGGAGTTTTTTCACACCGTGGGTCGTTTTCACTTCCATTTCCGGGAATTTGTCTCCTAACAGTGGCATGTTTTGTTCCATTTGTCTCTCCTTCTAAACTTTAATATTACAATAATCGTAACGATTACTAATAGCGGTTAAAAAAAACATCAAGAGACTTTGTGCGCCTCCGCATTTTTTTGGCACTCCTTGCAGATACCGAAAAAGTCGATCTTGTGTCCGTCTACCAGGTGCCCTGATTCTGCTTGAGCTACCTGTTCGAGGTCCTCCTTCGGATCGATAGTGAGGTCGTATACCTTATTGCACTTTTGACAGATAAAATGATAATGCTCATACACATCGGCGTCGTACCGGTCGAATGTACTCCCATACTGAAGCCGCTT
>JAASTM010000172.1 GCA_021767325.1 Spirochaetales bacterium | reverse complement strand
TGCTCCAATGTCTGCACTCTGGGCCGTTAGGGGCGCCGCTGCCAAACAAACCAAAATCAAACCCCAGAATCCAATATATTTATTATTCATAGATACTCTCCTGTTTTGCTCCCACTTTGAACAGATATAAAATCGTCGGCACTACAAACAGCGTAAACAGGGTGGACACCGACAGACCACCGGACACCGCAATGCCGAGGGGTTGGATGATGTTGGTGCCGTCGCCGATGGCCAGGGCGATCGGCAGCATGCCCAGTACGGTTGTGAGCATGGTGATGAGAATCGGTGGAAGCCGCAGGCCAGCGGTGGTGATCAGTGCCTCGAGACGGTCGTCGTTGCGCTGCAGCTCCTGAAAGTAGAAGTCGATCATGATGATGGAGTTGTTGACCGCAATTCCGCCGAGCAAAATGGTGCCCAGTAGCGAATTGAGGCTGAGGGTCGAGCCGAAGACGTGGAGACTGAAGATAACCCCGATAAAGCCGAGGGGCACCGCCGTCATTACCACCAGCGGAGTACGCAGCGAGTTGAACTGAATGCCCAACAGGATATAAATGAGAGCCAGGCTGACGCCCAGGGCGTAGAGCAAGGAGCGGACGTTTTCGTTGAGGTCCTCCTGGGTGTTTTCGAAGACCATGGCGTAGCCCGCTGGTAGGTCCAGCTGCTCCTGCAGAGCCGTGCGTACCTGCTGTTCGTATTCGCCCCGGCGGACCTGGGGCGCGTCGCGCTTCATGATGGCCATGACGCTGTAGCTCTCCTCGCCGTCGATGGTCACGATTTCCTGCACATTCTTCTCGACACGCACGTCGAAGAAGTGCTTCAGGGGGATCGCACCGCCGCGGTAGGGAATCAGAAAGTTGTTGAAATCCTCTACGCTGGAGATGGTGCCCTGGGGGTACGCGATGCGGACTTCCACCGCCCGGCCTTCGTGGTTCATCTCGATGGCCGAAGAGCCGACCAGCAGGGTGCGGGCGATCGACAGCAGGCGGGTGGTGGAATAGACCGACTGGGTGTCGGGCCGCGAGGTGAGAATTATTTCGTTGGCCTCGCGGGTGGAGGGGTCGGTCCAGACATTGCGGTACACGTCCAGGTCGCGGACTATGTCGGCGGCCTTTTCGGTTTGCTGCAGGACCACCTGTTTCTCCGGGCCGCTGATTTTCACATTCAGGTCGAGGGTCCGCGGCAGGGGCAGTTCGGCCGGGTCCCAGGGCATCACACTGAAGTGCCACTCAGATCCCGACTGGTACTTCTCCTCGAGGGCCGTTTTCACTTCCTCGGTGTAGCGGCTTGATTTTAGACTGATTATGAAACCGCCGCTGTTGCTGCGGTTGATCTGGGCAAAGAGACTCTGGATTTTATCGCCGTGGTCGGCCAAGATCTCCTCTTCGATCGGAGCCAGTTTCTCCAGCATCATCTCCTTGTTTTCGGATGTAAGACTGCGGGAAAACAGAATTATCTTGTCACTTTCCGGTTTGGCGATTATCTCGCGCTGGATTTGCGGGGCAATCTGCACCAGGGCAAATGCCAGAATGCCGAAGGAGACCAGCAGTACCCCGGCCATGGCCAGCTTCGATGTGAGGATGCGGCGCAGGAGCCAGCGGTAGCCGGACCGCAGGCGCTCCATCAGGGCCTCCGAAAAGTCGGCCAGGCGGCCGTGGCGGTCGCTGCCCAGCTTGTAGCTCTTACGGAACAGGTAGTAGGCCATAACCGGTACCACCAGCAGGGCCACCAGCAGCGAACAGATTAGGGCGAATACCACCGCCCGCGCCAGGTCGCCCAGAATGGCGTTGGTCAGCGGTGCGGTGAACGAGAGGGGCAGAAAGACCAGCACGCTGGTCAAGGTACTGGCGATGATCGCCCAGCGGATCTCCTTGATGGAGTTCACGATCAGCTGCTTCAGACCGATGTCGGCATATTCGCCGGTGCGGTAGAAGCGGTGTCGGTGGATATTCTCCATTACAACAATAGACGAGTCGATAATCATTCCCACCGAAAGGGTCAGACCGCTCAGGCTGATCAGGTTAATAGTGAGGTCGAAGAGGTACATTAAAATGAAGCTGAGGGTGATCGACAGGGGTATGGAAAATGCAATTAAAAAGGTGTTCTTACCCTCCCCCAGCAGAATTAGTACACAAAGCACCGCCAGCGCAGCTCCGATCAGAGCGGCCCGAAGTACGTTCATAATGGCCTGGTTGATGAATTCCGCCGGGTCGATCATGTAGGTAAACTCTACATGCTCCGGAAGAGTGCGGGCCGACTGCTCGATGGCGCTGCGGATATCCTCGGACATCTCTTTGATATTACCGTCGCTTTTCGGCAGGGCAAAAATCATGATCGACTGTTCTCCATCTACACGAAAAATTGTGTTCGGCAGCCCGTACTCAACGGTTACCTGGGAGATGTCGCTGAGATGGATATCCCGCCCTCCACGGCGGGCAACCTTGATGTCACCGATGTCGAAAATAGTATCGATGCCCTTCTTCAGACGCACGTCGTAGCGGTTGCCACCATTGGAAAAGGAGCCGACCGGCTCGGGCTGGTATCCGCGCCGCACCGCCTGCACTACCTCGTCGAGCATTAATCCCTGGGATAAAAGAGCATCCTCCTGCAGTTCCACCTTCGAGACCAGCTCGCGCACCGGTACCAGATCTACCATATCGGCATCCTCCACCTTGTCGAGCTTCGGCTTGAGGGCCGACTCCAGCAGTGAGTACAGAGCTTCAGGCTCGAGCTTCGGACTCGACACCGCCACTGCCATGTATCCGGCGTTTTCCCCGGTCCAGTTCTGCACCCGGTAATCCCGGCTGTCCTCCGGCAGGGAGTTCTTGATGGTTGCCATGGCGTTCTCGGTGCGGTTGCGAGCCTCATCGTAGGTAAGGTCCCACTCGAAATCGATGCGGATGCGGGTACGGCCGTTCATGTAGTTAGCCTGGATGGTTTCCAGGTCCTGGATCCCCGCCAGGGCCCCGTCCAGGGTATTGCCGTACTGCTCGCGAAAGTCGGCGGCGGTAAAACCGGGGTGGGATATATGCACACCGATAATCGGTTTCATGGTGTTCGGGTACAGTTTGATCGGCAGCTGCAGCACCAGCAGAATTCCGGCCGCTACTCCCATGGCCACCAACAGGAATAGGCCGCGTCGTTTGCGAAAAAAGAGCTCCAGCATATCTTACTCCCCGGCTCCTTCGATTTTCACCGGTGTCCCGTCGCTTATGCGCTGGCCGGCCGAAACCACGTACTGCTCTCCCGCTTCGACCCCGCCGGTTATCGCCACCATCTCGTCGTAACTCGCTCCGGTTTGAACCTCCCGCAGCTCCACTACTCCATCGTTTATAATGAACAGATGATCCTTCCCGTATTTGCGCTGGATGTGTTCGCTCGCAACCGCCAGTCCGCTGTAGGGATCCTTTCGGAGTTCAATTCGCAGGAATTTGCCGACAAACAGGCCCGGCTGCCGGCTAAACTCGACTTCGACATTGAAGAGGCCGCTCTCATAGTCGGGCTCAGGGGGTATCGACACTACCTTACCGCGTATCTCGGTGGGATCCGAGTTCTCGAATACCACCGCGGTGTCACCGGGGCGGATCGCCGCAATATCCTTATCGCTTATCCAGATTTCACCCCGTAGTGTGCTGGTATCCAAAATGGTGAGGAGCTCCTGGTTTTCCTGCACCGGATCGCCCGGCTGCAGCTCGTACCGGCCTACGGTTCCGCTGCGGCTAGCCATAATTTCTACCGAACGGTAGTTACGCCCCGAAAGATCCCGGCGGACTGCTGCCAGTAGCTGGCCGCGGCTGACCCGCTGGCCGGGGGAAACCGCGATCGATTCGACAGTGCCGCTGATCGGAGCCCGTTGAGGATATCTGTCCTGCGGTCGCAGTCGGCTTCCGTAAAAGACACTGCGGTACAGATTCATTGTCTCGAGAACTGCAACTTTCACCTCGACTGTTTCCGGTTCGCCCTGCTGTTCTCCAGCCGTGGCTTCAGACTGCGCCGGCAGCTGGGTAAGCGCGGCGGCACATAGGAAAAGCGCGGTGGCTACACGCGTGATACTCTGCTTCATATGCTTCATAAAAGATACCTCTATATGAATAGTTTTATAATAATGTAGTATTTACTTCAATTCTATTGAATGAAGTTGTGTTTACATACCTTTACTCGGGTCTATCCTATACTAATCAATAATTATGTATCAATAAAACTTTAGTATGAAACCGGCACTTTTTTCAGATTGAGTAGTTTTACTTAGTGTCCCGGGGCGGCTGCTCGATCACGGATCCACCGCCCTGGGCTGCCCCGCCCCAGAACCCCTGCCCGGGAGCGCTGATCGCTGATCGCATGTCGCTGATCGCATGTCGCTGATCGCTGATCGCTGATCGCTGATCGCGGGGCGCGGCGTGCCCGCTGTTCAGCAGGCGGGCCTGGGTGCCGCTATAAGAGCAGGTCTTTCAATTTCCGCTTGGGTACATGATGTACCTGCTGCTCATCCCGGTAGTACTTTATACTCTCCCTGTCCGGAGCCTCTTCCATCACGACCCTTTCGACCGGTACCCCCAGAGCAATCACATTCATTATCTCATACCGGCTGTCCAGTCCGATCAGCTTGGCCCACTCCGGGCGGTTGATGGAAGCAAAAATACAACCGCCGTAGCCTTTTTCCACAGCTGCCAGCAGGATAGTCTGCATGGCGATGCCGGCGTCGGTCTTTGAGGCTACGTCTTTTACCTCGGTATCTCGAACTACCGTAATATACGCGACCGGCCGTTCGCCTTCTGCCGGACCGTCCCAGTCTTTCAGGTAGGCGGCCCATTTGAGCAGTGGAAAAAGTTTGTCCGTCTCTCCCTTTTCCGTGCTCAAGTGATACCGCAGCGGCTGCAGATTCGCTCCACTCGGTGTCAGTCTGGCAGCTTCGATCAATTCCTTTAATTCACTTTCCCCTATTCGGGAGTGTTCATCGAACCGGCGATAACTTCTATTCTTGCTGACTAAATCGATAATACTCATTCCGCCCCCCTGTCTGTCTTTTGAAATCTGTTATCTACAACCTACTATAGCACAATGCCGGGCCGTTTGTAACAATCATTCTAATCTTCGTGGAGTGGTTATACGCCTTGGTTAAAAGCATCAACTTGCCTATTCGCCCTTTCTGATATATTCTCAATAGAAATATAGCATAAGGAAACGAGAGATGAAAAAAACCGTATTATCAATGCTGCACCACGCATCCGAAGAGTTCAAGGATATCACATACGTTGCACAAAAAAGCGATCAAGGCTGGCTGGAAAAGAACTTCCTGGCGGTACAGCGTGATTCGCGGGCCGCAGCGGCAGCCCTGCTCTCCAGAGGTTTCAAAAAAAACGAAACCATCGCACTGTTCGCCGAGGGAAGCTCCAACTGGGTTATAAGTGAATTCGCCACCTTATGGGCCGGCTGCATTTCGGTTCCGCTTTCGATTAAGCTTCAGCCTGAAGAGATTCCCTTCAGAATCAACCATTCAGAAGCTAAAGCTGTTTTTGTATCCAAAAATATGCTCCCGAAAATTGCCACTGTTTACTCACAGTTCAAGCCTAAGCATGTGCGGCTGATAGTAATCGATGAGAACGGCTCTGATTTAACCGAATTGCGTGAGCTCGCCGGCGAGAAGGCGGCCCCCCAGGTTGAATTGTTCACAGATCTGCTGCTGGAAGGCTACCGTAATCTTGAAGACTATGAACACGACCTGCAGCGTATAGAGGATGAAACCGCAGAGGATGATGTGGTAACGATTTCATATACATCCGGCACCACCGGTAATCCCAAAGGTATCATGCTAACCCACCTCAACTACTATGCCAACTGCCGCGATTCGGTCGAGATGTTTGCGGTGCCGCGGGCCGAATACCGTACACTCATCATTCTCCCCTGCGAT
>JAASTM010000171.1 GCA_021767325.1 Spirochaetales bacterium | reverse complement strand
TCCAGCTGGTCCTGATCGACCGGGGCGGGGCAGTCGTCCATCGGCGAGGCGCCGACGTTGTTCTTCGGAAAGGCGATCACCTCTTTGATAGAGTCTTCCTGAGCCATTACCATGATCAGGCGGTCGAGCCCCGGTGCAATTCCGCCGTGGGGTGGCGGGCCGTACTGAAAGGCCTTCAGCAGGAACCCAAAGCGACGCTCGGCCTCCTCCTCGGAAAAACCGACGATGTTGAAGATCCGTTTTTGGATCTCCGGATCGTGGATCCTGATGGAGCCGGAGGCCATCTCGTATCCGTTACAGACCAGGTCGTACAAGTCGCCCTTTACCGCGCCGGGATCTTCTTCCATGTTGTCCAGGTACTGTTCCTGCGGCATGGTGAACATGTGGTGGGCGGCTTCCCAGCGCTGATCCTCTTCATCCCACTCGAAGAGCGGGAAGTCGATCACCCATCCGAAGCGGAAGACTCCAGGGGTGGCCAGGCCGAGGTCTTTACCCAGCCGGCTGCGGACGGCGCCGAGGGAGGTGCAGGCGGTGTTCCATTTGTCGGCTACCGCCAGGATCAGGTCGCCGGCTTTGGCGCCGAGTGAGGAGAGTATCTCGTCGGCCTGCTCGGAAAAGAATTTGGCAACGCCGCCGTCGAGTCCCTCATCGCCTACCTTCATCCAGGCCAGCCCTTTGGCGCCGTATATCTTCGCATCCTTTTCCAGCTGGTCGATCTGTTTTCGCGAGTAGCTGGCACAGCCGGGGGCTACCAGGGCTTTTACGGTGCCGCCGCTTTCAACCACAGATTTGAAGGCGTTGAAACCGCTTTTCGCAGCAATCTCACCGAAATCCTGCATCTCCAGATCGTAGCGCAGATCGGGTTTGTCGCTGCCGTATTTATTCATTGCATCGTGATAGCTGAGGCGTATGAAGGGCGTTTCGAGATCGATGTTCAGGGCCTGCTTGAATACATGCGCCAGCATTCCCTCGATAACCTCGAACACATCCTCTTTGGAAACGAAACTCATCTCCATATCGATCTGGGTGTGTTCGGGCTGCCGGTCGCCCCGGGCATCTTCATCCCGGAAACAGTGGGCAATCTGGAAATAACGGTCGAAACCGGATACCATCAGCAGCTGTTTGAACAGCTGGGGGCTCTGCGGCAAGGCGTAGAACTTGCCGGGATGCAGGCGGGCGGGGACCAGAAAGTCGCGGGCCCCTTCCGGGGTGGAGCGGATCATCGAAGGAGTTTCGATCTCCATGAAGCCGCGGCCTTTCAGGTATTCACGAACCGCAAAGGTTGCATCGGCACGCAGTTTGATTTTGCGCTGCATGCTGAAGGAGCGCAGGTCCAGGTATCGGTAGGTGAGGCGCAGTTCCTCTTTGGCGTCGGTGCGCTCATCGATGTTGAATGGAAGCGGTTCGCAGCGGCTCAGGATCTCTACCTCTTTGGCCTGCACTTCGATATCACCGGTTTCCATATCAGGGTTCACCATTTCATCCGGGCGCGCCCTTACTACCCCTCTTACCGCTATGCAGTATTCCCGCTTCAGGTCGCGGGCGATTGCCTGCAGCTCTTCGGGAGCATCTTCATCAATAACCACCTGAGTAACACCATAGCGATCGCGCAGACTCACAAAGTGAATTCCGCCATGGTCTCGCGTACGGTGAACCCAGCCATTCAGGACTACTTCATTGCCTGTCCTGGACTTCTCTAATTCTCCGCATGTTGCCGTTCGTTTCATCTTTTCCATGGCAAGACTTTATCATTACTCTAAGTGCTGTTCAAGGTGCCGTTGTGCATTAGGCTTCCCAAAAGTAATGCACTCATTTATAATCCCAGCATTTGAAACGGCGAATGATTATTCTACATACTATATGGATCGGACTGGTTCTGGTGATTCTCTTCAGTAATTTTCACATCAAGGCCATCACCTCCGATTATATCCATCACTCGATGGACTCACTTCCTCACAACCGGGTAGGTCTCGTGCTGGGAACCAGCCAATATCTCCGCGGTGGGGGTACGAATCCCTACTTTCGGTATCGCATCGACGCTGCTGCCAGATTGTATCAGGCCGGTAAAATCGACTATGTAATTGTCAGCGGTGACAATTCAGTTCACTCCTATAACGAGCCGCAGGGGATGCAGCAGGCGCTGGAGGCGCGGGGACTCCCGGCTGAGCACATCTTTCCGGATTATGCTGGTTTTCGCACTCTCGATTCAGTTGTTCGCTGTAAGGAAGTGTTCGGACAGGAGAGTGTTACCATTGTCACTCAGGAGTTCCATGGACGGCGGGCGGTGTTTATCGCCCGGCGGAAGGGGCTCGATGCAGTCGCTTTTGCCGCCGGCAGCGTACCGGCTGAGTTCGGAGTAAGGGTGCTGATTCGAGAACTGTTCGCTAAGGTGAAAGCCGTTATGGATGTGTATATTTTCCGCACCGAGCCCCGCTTTCTAGGCGAACCGGTTCGCATCCCCGAATAACCGCACCGTGCCGGGAGCGCTGGTTTAGTGCCGGCGGCGGGTGTAGCATTGGGTGCAGCCCAGGACGTGTGCGTGCCGGCGCTCACTTGACTGAAAAAAACGGGCGTACACCAATCCGTTTTCCGGCAGTTCCTTTTTGCACACCGGACAGAGGCGGGCCTTCCGCCGCCGGGGTGATCTCTTCTTCATAGAAGCGCCGCTGGCGCGTGTGTGTCCGGCCAACCTGCGCCCGGAGGGGCCGCTGCCGATAGGGCCGCCATAGCAATAAGGACAGCCGAAAATCTCCATCATGCTGTCGGGTTTACCGGGGTAGAGTACGCTTCTGACCTTTTCGCTTTTCTCCAACACGGTCCCGCACAGGGGACAGCGGTGAAATCCGGGGCCCTGCGGTTTTTCGGTCCTCTCGGGGTAGATATAGGGGCCTTCCTGATCCTTCCCCGGGCGGCGGCGGGGGCGCTGCGGGCGGTTTTTATACATGGCCTGCCCTTTGAAACCGAGATAGAGCAGCGTCGTTATCAGGGCGCCGGTGAGAAACAGAACTAAAATTTCTATAAGCGTATCTCCTCAGACAAAAATTGGTCTACCAGACCGCCTTTCGAGCAGGCTTATTGCCTGTTTCTATTGTAGCGGGTAGAATGAGCTCGTGGCAACGCTTTTTATTGTAGCAACCCCAATCGGAAATCTCGGCGATATAACCCTCAGGGCTCTCGAAGTGTTGAAAGGGGTCGATACAATTGCCTGTGAGGACACCCGGCACACCCGTAAGCTCCTGACTCATTTCGAGATATCCAAGCCCCTGATCAGCTGCCGTTCGCAGAATGAGGTGCAGGCGGCAGCCAAACTGCTCGAACGGCTGGGCGAGGGGCAGGATGTAGCCTATGTCAGCGATGCCGGTACGCCCGGCCTGAGCGATCCGGGCGTGCGGCTGGTAGGCGAGATAAGGGCCGTCGGGTATCCGATTGTCCCGATTCCCGGTCCGTCGGCCTTCACTACGCTGTTGAGCGTATCGGAGTTCGGCGGGAGGACGGTCACATTCGACGGTTTTCTCAGCCCGAAGGGCGGAAAAAGGGGTAAACGTATCGCAGAACTGCTGGAAAGGGAAGAAAATTTCGTTCTTTACGAATCTCCCCATAGAATACTGAAGATTTTGGCCGATATCGCCGAAAAAGAACCTGAGCGGCAAGTACTAATCGGTAGAGAGATGACCAAATTGCATGAAGAGTTCATCAGCGGTACTTCGTCGGAGGTGCTGGAAACGTTGGAGGGAAGAAATTCTCTCAAAGGCGAGTTTGCGCTACTTGTTTCCGGCCGGAAAAAGAGTTAACATATAGAGAGAAGATGACGATAAGTAAAGTGAAAGGTAGGAGTCGGCAATGAACATTGATGGAATAGGACCTATCGATCCAATATCGAAACTCACAAAGAATCATAGAACCCATAAGGCAGAGAAGACAGATCCTAAGGATTCGATCAATATATCTGCAGATGCAAAAACCATGGGTGAGGTCTATAAGATTGCCGAGCAGGTAAAGGCTGCCGATGATATTCGATGGGATCGTGTGGCCGAGGTAAAGGAAAAGCTCAAAGACCCGAATTATATCAACGACAAGGTTGTGGACGAAGTTGCCGATTCGGTAATGAAATTATTCGATATCAGTTAAGCCATTCTCAGGGAGTGGTGTCGTAAGAATATTAACGAGGCAGGGATACGCTCTCTGCCTTTTTTTGTGAATGAGGGCTGACTAAGGTGAATGATCTTGAATTGTACGTACCGAGCCGTATATTCAGTTATTACGGTGCGATCTCGCAGCTTGGTCGATCGTGTCTGCGCCAGTGCAAGCGGGTTCTTTTAGTGACGAATGCTCATCTGGTGGATGGAGCCGGACTGAAGAGCATCCGTAAGACTGCCGAAGCGAACGGTGTTGATATCATCGTCGCTCCGGAGATAAGCCCCTTTTCGAGTGATTCTGTCGTTGACGAGGTTATGGATCTGGCCCGGATCAGCTATATCGAGGGTGTAATCGGCTATGGTGATGTTGATGCCTTGTCGGTATCAAGAGCGGTAGCCCTGCTCACCCCGCGCAGACTCGAGCTGCAGCAGTTGTATGATGGTCAGGCGACGGCGGATGAGGCTCTGCCGTATGTGGAGATTCCGGCCACTTCCTGCAGCCCGTTTCTGTTCAATGGCGGTATGGTACTGGGTGACCGTTATGATAAGAGCACCCGCTTTGTAAACGTCGAAGATTTCCGCGCGTGTGCGGTTATACAGGATCCTTCCCTCCTGAAGGAGTTTTCCCGTAAATACAGGGTAGCAGCTTTGCTGGACACTTTGCTTTTGGCGGTGGAAAGTTACTTTTCGCGGAATGCCACCTTTTTTTCTGAAACCCTGGCTCTGCGGGGAATCGGAGTGGCTATCAATACCATGCCGGCGCATTTGCAGACTCCGGACGCGATCGAGACGCTGTTTCAGGCGCAGCAGGCCGGTTTCTTTGCGGCGTACGGATTGAGTATGAGTTCTCCCGGTTGGGGAACCGCCGCCGCGTATACCCTGGGCCGCATGGTTCAGGTGCCTCAGCCGATCATAGCAACCATTCTCCTGCCGTATATACTGGAATACGGCATCAAGGTGTGTCCGGAAAAGGTCGCACGTATGGGAAATATCCTGGGGGAGAACCTGAAAGGACTCTCGGTTGTAGCGGCCGCCGACAGGGTAGTAGAATCGCTCAGAGCCTCGCTCGGGGTAGAGCAGCTGCCTGGGCGCCTCAGTGAAGTCGGGGTCGAAGAGAAGCACCTGTCCGATGCAGCGGCTAAACTGCTGGAAATACCCTTCCTGGAAGCGCTGCCCGAACCGGTCTCGAGTCAGGAACTGTTTGCATATCTCAAAGACGCGCTTTAGATGATTACGATTCAGAAGCTGAAAACCCTTCCACCCAAGACCCGGGTGCGCAAAATCATCACTATGCTTGAGGAGTGGGAACGCAGCCTCCGCACAGGTGGAAGGCTGGACCATCATTACCTCCGTCAGGTCCTGCGGCTCCTGGCTGATGAGGATACACTCCTGAACCCTACCCTGCGGGGAGAGGTTGCGAATCTGGAAGCTCTTCCTATAGAGCCGAGCGAGCAGTACCTGCACACCCTTCACAATGTAAAGTACGGAATAATGTCGGCCCTGGGCATCGTCCCGGCGGACTGGGATTTTTATGATCCTGAGAGTGGTTCGCTTACCCGGAGGGAGGAATTGGTAGTGCCGATTTCATTATACCTGGATGATATAAGATCACCGTATAATGTCGGCTCCATTTTTCGTACAGCCGAAGCCTTCGGAGTCGAGCAGCTCTTCCTGTCGCAGTTTACCGCCGACCCGCAGCACAAGCGTGCCCTGCGAACCTCAATGGGTGCCACGGCTGCCGTTCCCTGGCGGACAGAGTCTCTGGAGGCGGTAGC
>JAASTM010000170.1 GCA_021767325.1 Spirochaetales bacterium | reverse complement strand
TCCAGCTCGGCCGGATATTCGGCGACCATCGACTCGAACTCCACAAAACCGGAGCCCGCGCCTTCCGGCAGACCGCCGCTCACCACCACTGAGTGGAGCCCAGTTAGTTTTTCCCTGATCGGCTCGTACAGCCTCAGTCGCTCCTTGTTCAGAAACAGGAAGCGGGCATCCGAGTTCTGCACCAGGTACTCCAGGTCCTCGGCGGTAATCTCGGTGTTCAGTCCGACCACCACCCCACCGGCCTTCATGATCCCGAAGTAGGCGGTGATAAAGGTGAAGGAGTTTTCCATCAAAAGGGTCACCCTTTCGCCGCGCTGCAGCCCCTGCGCGACCAGGAAGTTGGCCACCCGGTTGGCCTGCCTGTCGATCTGCCCGTAGGTCATCCATTCGTCCTGATACCAGACCGCCGGTTTGTCCGGAAACCTCCGGCACGTACATTCCAAAAAAGAGTGAACTAACATCCTCATCCTCCTTATTATTGTGGTGGCGTCTCTATCTCATCAAATACGGCCAGCGCAGTTGCAAAGGCGTAGTCGCTGCAGTGTGATATCGAAATAAGAATGCGGGGCGACCCTCCGGCCCCAGCGGCCACTGAAAGACTGTCCCGAAGCTTATTGGCGAGATTCACCTTCGGCGGTCCGGAGCTGCCAGCGGAACTTGCCTCGGCACCGGGCGGGGCGATCTCGATCTCCTTCCAGCTGAAGGGGCGGTTCCACTTTAGCTGCAGGGCTTTGTAGACCGCCTCTTTGGCCGCCCAGCGGCCGGCGAAGTGCAGGGCGGGGTTGGACTTGCTGCGGCAATATTCGATCTCAACCGGAGTAAAGCAGCGCTCGATGAAGCGGCTGCCCCGGCGGTCCATCAGGTCAGCGATGCGCCGGACCTCTACAATGTCGTTGCCGATTGACAGAGGGTGACCGCTGCCCAAGAACTCCTGCACCGATTTTTCAGAGAGAAATTCAGCTGTGAGCTGCTTACCATACTTTTTCATCTACCCCGGCCTTAGTGGATATTATTCATTATAGAAGGGCCCATACTGGAGGTAAACTGAAAACTTTATAAAATATTCTTTTTACCTCTTGATTATTGTGGGCAAGGTGTTAACTCTTTGTAATACTGTAGCTTCAATAAAATAAACGCAGAGGAATGCAATTTTGAACACTCAAATTAATACACGCCCCCTTCTATTTACCTTGATAGTACTGGCGATGCTCCTATGGGCGGCCGGTGCCGCAACCGCCGACACTGAAACCGGGACCGGCGGCGATCCGGCACAGTTCTACGGCCGGCGGATCTGTGAAATCGAAGTGCGGGGAAACAGCCGTTCCCTTGATTCCACGGTTCAGCGCATCTCAGACATCGAAACCGGCGCCTTACTCAGCGAAGGTGCGGTAGATCAAGCACGAATAAATTTAAAAAAATCCGGGCTCTTCGCAGAGGTGGACATCAAAGCCGCCGCCTGTCGGCCGGAGGCGGGCGCGGCGGTCGATACAGACGCGGTACGCCTGATCCTCGAGGTGGAGGACAAATGGACCCTCATCCCGGTGCCCTTCTTCTCCAGCGACGGAGATTCGGTCATGGGCGGGCTGGTAGTCATCGAGAGCAACCTGCTGGGTACCGGAAAACAGCTGATATCCGGGGCGATGGGCGGCACCGAAGGGCTCTCCGGCTTCGTCGTGTTCGCCGACCCGGCCTTCTTGCGCAGCAACTGGCAGCTGAGCCTCAGCGCCAGCGGCGGAGTGGGCAGTGAAGAGATTGCCACCCCCGACGGCGAAACCGCCCTCGAGTTCGACAACAACAGCTACGGCGGCTCCTTCGGCCTGGGATACCGCTTCACCAACCGCTTCGAGGCCGGATTCCGTGCACGAGTAGAGCTGCACGAGCTCGACGCCATCTCCGGATCGGCCGCCACCGGCCTCAGTGACGCGCAGCTCAACGACGAAATCGGCGAATCGCAGCAGCAGCTGGGTCTGCAGGCCCGCTACGACCCCACCGTGCCCTACGGATCGCTGCTGAAGGGCTTCGAGACCTCCGCCCGCGCCACCTATTCCCTGGTGCAGGACGCGCCGTCCATCGACGCCCAGTTATCCTACAATCTTCCGACCACCGCCGGGCAGCGCCTGCGCCTGCTGGCCGCCGCCGGCTACGGCCAGCGCTCCCTCATCTCCGAAGAGCCGGTCTCCGGCCGCGACGGCTTCCGCACCCTCCCCTTCGGCAAAGCCACCGCCGATGACTACTGGAGCACCGCCCTCGCCTACGACGTCCCGGTCCTCACCCAGGGCTGGGGCGCCATGGTCATCAGCAGCTTCTACGAACACGGCTGGTACCGCTCCTCCGCCGTCGGCGATTTCGACTTCTACGGCCCCGGCGCCGGCTTCCGCATCTACCTGCGCCGCATCGCCATCCCGGCCCTCGGCGTAGACGTAGCCTACAACCTCCGGTCCGACCGCACCGTCTTCAGCGTGGCCGTGGGGATGCGGATGTAGCCATCTGCTGCGGGGGATAAATAATTTATTATAAAAGATGCAATTAGTTAGAGCTGCGCGAGCGGCTAAGCTGCAGCGGCCTGGGGGACAGACATGCGGGGTGCTCTCGGATACGGCTGTTATGCCGGGTCAATCGGTGGTAGGTTTTTGAACAGATCGGCTACCTTGATCCGCAGTCCTTCGGCTACGTCGGATTTTATCTCACCCTGCTGGTCGTACACCTCGTCCCGGGCAAATCGGCCGTCTGAGGACAGGCGGTAGACCCGCACTAGGCGGTCGGTCGGATGTACAATGTAAAACTCCCGCACTCCGTGCCGCTCATACAGCTGCAGTTTACGCACCTGATCTTTCGATGCTGTAGCCGGCGAGATTATTTCCACCACCAGGTCCGGTGCTCCTACACATCCGGCCTGGTCCAGTTTATCCTCATCGCACACCACGCTGATGTCAGGCTGCACCACTGTGTCGGCTTCCAGATCGTTCTGCCCGGCCCGGGGCAGGCGTACATCGAAGGGTGCCGGATACACTCTGCAGGGTTTGCCATCGAAAAACTCATGCAGCAGGGCGGAGAATTCCATCAGGATTTCCTGGTGCGCACGGCTGGGCGCCGGACTCATATCATAAATCCGTCCGTCGATTAGCTCAAAACGCCGGTCATCCTCCCACGCAAGGTAATCCCGGTAAATATAATGATCTTCCCTTTCTTTTGGTGTTGCCGCCATTTTACACCCTTCTGCATATTATGAATGGGCTTTTTTTAGTCGTCAAGCTGCGGATCTACTGCACAGGATTTTCTATTCTACTCTGAAATCTCTATTTTGTTTTTTCTGTTAAAATAAATTTTGTAACCTCGGCGTCTCTCAGTGGTTTCGCTACTAAAAGCGGGCGAAAATCAACCTAAAATCGGTGTGTTCCGCGCTTTTTTAGGAAAGTGAATAATTTATTTTCGAGGATTAAGAAAAAAACTTTACATGTCGACCATGTAAGGGTACAATTTATGCGGCGTGAACAATTTAGGTATATTAGGTCAAGTGTATTTTCCGCAGGCCCACATGCAATATTCGGACATTTTCAAAATTCCGTTTCTGCTTGACAGCCATATATGCGGTTGCTATACTGGCCTAAATAATAATTAAGGGAGAACAGCCGGGCGGTACGCTCGGTTCCCTAAAAATGAATGGAGGAAGTGAACAATGAGAAAAGCTCTTCTTGTTTTCGCACTTGTGGCTTTCCTGGCTACAGGGACCGTGTTCGCTGAACTTACTGGCGTAGGCGAACCGACCGTATCCGGTAGCGTAAGTACAACTTTTGGTTATGATCTGGATGACGAAGCTAGTGGTTTCGTGAATGACAGCAGCCTTACCCTGACTCTCCCGTTGCTCGACGGCAGCATGACCAAGGGCGGCGACGATGGTATGTACGGTGAGATCACCGTCGATGAAATCGGATGGCAGTTGAATAACGACGGTTTCTACGATGTAGATGAAGATGCAGATGCACAGAATACTAGTGAACTCGATGCTTCTATCAGCGCCAAGTTGGTTCTGAATGATTTCTTTGTTGGCCTTGGCCAGCCCGATTTCGATTTCAACAATGTTGATATCGATGATTCTTATGCAGTAGATGTAAATCCTGATGCAGCAGCTGACACCGGTGGTCTTTCACTTGGGTTTATGAATGATCTTGTAACTTTCGAGCTGTTTTTAGCTTCCGAAGGTGACTATCGCAACACACTTCAGGATGGTAATCCTGCTTCAGAAGGTGATGATGACGCAACTGATGAAGCACCTGTTTTCGACAACGATATTGACCCCGATGACAACGAGGACACTGAGCTCTTTACTCCAAACACTGATAATAATTATGTTGTGGGTGGTGCGCTTACCCTTACTCCAATGGAAGGTGTTTCGGTACCTGTAAACTTCCTGTATGACGCAGATTACAGCGGTACCGATGCTCTTGTTGCTTTTGGTGCAGCTCCTTCTCTTACTGTTGGCCCTGCTACCATCGATATCCCTGTTGATTATGCGATGATCGGCGACATCACCGGTTTTGAAGCTAATCCTGCAGTTTCTGCAGATGCAATGGAAAACCTGAATATAGCTCTTGACTTCCTGTTTGGTACCTATGAAAACCTGACAGTAGCACAGGTTCCTAACGGAGTTCCGGGCGAAGATCCGATCGCAGATCTGAGTCTTACTGTTACTGACAGTGGTGCTTTCGTTGAAGGACTTGCTAATACTGTTGAGTTTAGCCTTACTAACATTATGGATGAAGATGCTACCGGTGAAATGGGCTGGGACGTAGATGTTGATACTAGCTACACTACTGGTGGCCTGATGCCTTACGTAAACTTTGGTTATGGCGATAACGAAGTATTTGATCTTGGCGTTGGTGTTGAGATGGCAGCAGCTTTCACCGGTCTTGAAAACACAGTAATGACTCTTGATTACTCCGTTGAAGACCTCACCGACAAAGATACCGAAGCATATGCAAACGAAAAAGGTCGCGTAACCTTCGATGTAACTGTAAGCTTCTAAGTAGTCGTTTAGTCACTATTTAATAGAGCTAATAATAAGCCCCGGTTCGCCGGGGCTTTTCTTTGCTCAAATGGTTATACGGTAAGTTATTTGGCATTGGTCTCAGCGGAAAAAACTGCTATATTGTGGTATCTTGCTACTACAAGGAGATGCAAATGAAACTGAAAAATACAACCGGCTTAGGCTTGATCATTTTGATAAGTATGGGACTGATGTTCTCCTGTGCTTCCTACAGATATGCCGAGGAGTTCGGGTTTTCCGGAAAATATGTGATGAGCGGGCATACCGATCAGGTGCTAGATATGGACCTATCGCCCGAAGGCAATTATCTGGTCAGTGCCGGTGCTGATGATACAGTAAGGATCTGGGACACACAGACATTCGAACAACTGGGTGTTCTAGAAGGACATGCCGATGATGTATATTCGGTGAGTTTTGGTCCTGAAGCCCGGTCTGTAGCCACCGGCTGCCGTGATGGAGCGGTACGGGTGTATGCTCTGCCGAGTGGAGAACAACTTCATCTACTTCGTGGGCATGCCGAAGCGGTTTACAGTGTAGCCTACTCACCAGACGGTGAACAGATCCTCTCCGGGGGCAAGGATACAACCGTAAGGGTGTGGGATGCCGCTAGTGGCGAGCTCATAAAGGTTTTTCGTGGACATGGAGATGAAATAAACACTGTCGTAATCAGCTCAGACAGTCAGTATGGGTATTCTACAGCTCAAGATGGTACCATACGGATGTGGTATTTGAAGGAAGAACTTGCGCCGGGGTTTATAGAAAAGATAAATAAATATGGTATTATTAATGTGAATGTCGAGCCATCCGAAGAAAGGATAGCATTTACTGGTATGGATAGGATCTATATCGAGGGTGCCAACGAATGGAAAAAAATCTATCCACTGTATATTGCCGACTTAACTCAAAACGGCCTTGAAAGCATTGTGAAACGTCGCGGCCATGATCGAATTGCTTGGGGGCTGGCTT
>JAASTM010000169.1 GCA_021767325.1 Spirochaetales bacterium | reverse complement strand
TGCGAAGATCCTGCTGGTAGGCCGCTACCTCGGCTATGGCGAGGATCAGCAGGGCAACCGCTTTCCCGTGCTCCTGGCCGAGGATTTCCGTATACTCAACTGAGCCCCAGTTTTCTCACACCTCAATAGGCAACCCGAATATGCTCGGCTTTAATAGTCCCCCCGCGGGCCAAGACCTGGGCTAACTGCAGGGTATTGCGCAGCTCCCGCACATTCCCCGGCCAGTCGTACTGGGCGAGTTTGATCAATGCGGAATAGGAGATGGGCGGATCGGGCGGGGATTGCGGCCGCTGATATGGCTGGCTGCGCAGATACTGCAGTGCCAGCTCCGGTATATCATCTTTGCGGGCGCGCAGGGGCGGCAGCGCAATCGGCAGGGTGTGGATCCTGAAGTAGAGATCGGCCCGAAACAGCCCCTCGTTCACCAGCTGCTGCAGGTCACGGTTGGTGGCGCAGACAATGCGTACATCTATGGGGATGTGTCTTCTTCCGCCGATGCGGGTAATCTGCCGGGCTTCGATGATCCGCAGCAGCTTCATCTGTCCCTGCGCGGACATCTCTCCGATTTCATCCAGAAACAGGGTGCCCCCGTCGGCCTGCTCGAAGAGGCCTGGCCGGCGGGTAGCCCCGGTAAACGCACCCGGCTCGCTGCCGTACAGCTCGGCCTCCAGCAGGGAGGCGGGGATTGCCCCGCAGTGCACACTACGGAAGGGGCCGTTGCGGCGGGGTGAGAGCTTGTGGAGAGTATGGGCGGTCAGCTCTTTGCCGCTTCCGCTTTCGCCTGTAATCAGCACCGGGGCTGGGGCTTCGGCGTACAGGCGCAGGTTGTACTTTAGTTTTTCCAGGGCCCGGGACCTGCCGGCAAAGGCCGCGAGTGGATCTGTACCGGCCTGGAGCGGGGCTGAGGGCAGACGGGTGTGGTGAATGAAGCTGAGCAGCTTATGGATATAGCTGCGAAAACGGTCCGGATCGAAGGGCTTCGGGAAGAAATACTCAGCCCCGGTCCGCAGGGCGCGGACCACGTTGTACGGCGAGCTCAGAGAGCTGAGGACTACTACCGGCACATGGTCCGGGCAGCGGATCATCCGTTCTAATAACACGTATCCATCAAATCCATAAAAATCGATCTCGGTAATGACGAGATCGGGCGGGTTTGCCTGCAGCACTTCCAGTGAATATTCGGGAGAGTACACAGACTTGATGGTCAGGTTGGGGAAGGTGCTGCGGACCATGGAGTGGCTCGGACCGTGAGAATCGACGTACATGATTACAGACACATTTTTCCCTTTTTTTGTACATATAGTACGTGATGCGGCGGGCGGGGGGAACAAACCTGCAGAGAGTTTGTAGAAGTGATTTCTCGCCGAGAGCGAAACGAGTCGGCGCCAGCCGGTGGGGAACCACCGGTATCCCGCTGGCCGGCCGGTTTTTCCAGGTTTTTTCACGGAGTTTTGTGGCTTGTACACAGGCGGTCTCTGTGGTACTCTTTTTCTGCTATGTTGGAAATTCGGTCCTTAATGCGCTTTTTAGACAGCGGTTTTATCCTGAGACTGCTTTATCTCATACTGCTTCTCTCGCTTATCCCGATTGCGGATATGTATGTGCTGGTTCAGCTGGTGGATGTGGTTCCGAAGCATGCGCTGATGGCGGTGGTAACTGCCACTGGGATGCTCGGTCTCTTTCTCGCCTTTCTGGTAATCCGCGGGGTGCTGGAGACGATGCATTCGCGGATCAAGCAGGGCTACTATCCGGGGATCGAGTTCTTTGAACTGGCGGGGCTGCTGGTGGCGGCGGTGCTGCTGATTACCCCGGGGTTTATCGGGGATGTGCTCGGGCTGTTTCTTCTGATGCCGGGGCTGCGCAGGGCAATCGGCCGGGCTCTGGCCGGGTCGATGGAAGAGCGCTTCAAAGAGCTGTACGAGTACCTGAAACTGTACGAGCTGTAGCTGTAGGGGCCCCGCCGGGTGCGGGCTGCCGGAGGCTTATTCGCCCTTGATACGGTAAATTAACAAGAGCAGCAAAAAGTAGGTGTAGTAAAATATCCTGAGGATGGTCCAGGGTCGGCGGATGATGTCCCGCAGCCAGTAGGTTCCGCGGTTCCAGCTCTTCTCGGCCGGTTTGTCCCGTTTTCCGCTGAATATTTCGAAACACTCGCCGCACCACAGAGAAAGCCCCACCGGGAGGTCTTTGCGGTGCTTGCGAAACCAGAGTCTGCCTTTGGTCACGCCCGGACCTGCCAGTACCAGCGAGGGGCCGGCCTTTTTGATGGCGGTGACCACGTCTTTTTCGCGCTCCTTCGAGAAATACCCGGCGTAGCGGCCGACTATCTGCAGTCCCGGGAAGCTGTCGCGGAGATTAGCCGATGCGGTGTGCAGGAATTCCGGCCGCAGACCCACCAAATAGACGCTCTTGCCGTGTTTCTCCAGCACTCCCAGCAAACGGATCACAAATGAAAAGGGCATATAACGGACCGGTTCGCGCTTGTGCAGGAATTTAGCCGCTTTCTGTATGCTTTTCGAGGTAGGAATGACCAGCCCGGCTTCGTGGACTGTCCGGGCAAAGTCGCTGTTGCCGCGGGCGCGCAGTACATCCCATAGTGTCAGAAACACGATCTGGTGCTTTCCCTGATCATCGAGGTAATTTCTGACGGTCTCTTCGATGTCCTTTTCCGGTAGTACGTCGATCGGAACGCCGATTACCGAGATTCGGCTGTGTCCGTCGTTTCCGGAGATTGGAGTACGGGTTTCCACTGGTTTTTCTCCCCTACAATTGTTTGTACGGCCCCGATTGCATAAATGGCGGCTGTTTCGGCCCTCAAAATGTTGGTGTGCAGATGTACCGGACGGCAGCTGATGCTGCGCAGCAGGTCTACTTCGTTTGGTGAGAACCCGCCTTCCGGACCGATAAAGAGTGCTACCTTGTGAGGGCAACTGGAAAGATACCTGTGAAGCGAGCCATTTTCAAGGGGTACCTCATGAAAAAAGAGCCCTAAAGTCGAGCTCGACCAAATTTTTTTGACAGCCTGCAGGGTGGTGGCGGGATGTATGCGGGTAATGACACTGCTGCCGCTCTGCTGAATCGCCTCTTTGATGACTGCCTCCCAGCGTGAGAGCTTTTTCTCCTCCCGCTGCGGGTTTTCTATCTTTGTCACGGCGTGTTCGCTCTGCAGTGGAACGATGTGGTGGATCCCGGCGGCCGCCGCCTGCCGCAGCACTGACTCCATTTTTTTGCCTTTCAGCAGGGCCTGATACAGGTAATACTCCGGCGACCCTGAGGGTGTCGGTGCTACGGCCTGGAGTTCGAGTTCCAGCGCGTCGGCGTGGACCCGGCTTATTGCGGCCATATACAGCCGGCCCTGCCGGTCGATCGCCTCGAAGCGGCTGCCCTGGCTGTAGCGCAGAACGTGTACCAGGTAGTGGAACTCATCGCCGGTGAGGCGGATCCGGGACCGGGGCGGCTTGCCCGCCGAGTGGTCCGCCGGGCGATCCCGTCCGGTGTCCTCGGGCAGCAGGTAGCGGCGCACGGGTTAACCCGGTCCTAATCGTCGACCGAAACTACCGCTTTGCGGCTGCGCGGCCCGTCGAACTCGCACAAGTAGATTCCCTGCCAGGTGCCCAGCATCATGCGTCCGCCGCTGACCGGTATGGTGACGCTGAAACCCATCAGTGAGGATTTTATGTGAGCGGCCGAGTTTCCCTCCATATGGGCATAGTTGTCGTTGAGGGGAATGACCTTGTTCAGCTCTTTCAAGATATCCTTTTTCACTGAGGGGTCGGCGTTCTCGTTGATGGTGACCCCGCAGGTTGTGTGCGGAATGTAGACCGTGCAGCGTCCGTCCTGAACGCCGCTCTCGCTGACCGCTCTAGCCACCTGCGAGGTAATGTCGTTGAGCTCGGTGTGAGCCCCGGTACGTATGCTCAATGTTACGTGTTTCATGGTTTCGGCTTCTCCTTGCGCTGCGATCCTGCCGCGGGAAAATCGAACAGGTCGAAGTCGATTGCCCCGTTGGCGGCGGAATTTCCGCTCGCTCCGCCGGCGGGGGCATTTTTCTGAGCCTCTTCAATCATGTCGGAGATCTCGCCGTCCTCCAACAGTTCGACCGCCTTCTGCAGCGGCCGGTCGTATTTGAGGTCGTACACCGGCGGAAAGTCCATACGACGCTGAAACTCGTTACGGATGAGTTTACGCAGTAGACGGTCTTCCAGATTGATATCGTACTCCCGCTTCAGCTGCTGCACGAACTGCTCGCGCTGCCGCTCGGAGGCCTCGGGATTACCATCCACGAACTCGGATATGAGCCGCTCCTCGAAAATCTCTTTCAGATCCTCGTTGTCCTCTTCGGTCAGTTCCGGTTCTTTGACCTCGATGTCCGGATCGATTCCGACCTTGTCGATATTGATGCCGGCCGGGGTATAGTAGCGCGAAATGGTCAGCTTGAAGCCGCTCTGGCCGAAGGGAATGATCTTCTGTACCGATCCCTTGCCGAAACTGGTCTCACCAATGAGTACGGCACGGCCGGTATCCTTCAGTGCGCCGGCCAGTATCTCGGAAGCAGAGGCCGAGCCCTGGTCGATCAGTACCACAATGGGCACTTCCGGATCAACATCCCGTTGTCGATCGGCGGTAAACACCTCGTTTTCCTGGGCAATGCGCGAGCGGGTGCTGACGATGGTGCCCTCCGAAACAATCATGTCGACGGTGTCCACTACCGAGGTCAGCAGTCCGCCGGGGTTCTGCCGTACGTCGATTATCAGTTTGGAGTAGTTATTCTGTTTGAACTCGTCTAGTGCCTCTTTTACCCGGTCATCCGTGTAGGGAGTGAACTGGATAATTCGGATGTAACCGATGTTCTCGTTGATCATGTCGTGTTTGACCGTCGGGATTTCGATTATAGCGCGGGTAATATCGACATCGAAGGTGATGTCCTTGCCGCGCAGAATCGTGACTGTCACTGTACTGCCCGGCTCGCCGCGCAGCCGGTCGACCACATCGTCGACGGTGAGCTTTTTGGTAGACTCACCTTCTATCTTGGTGATGTAATCTCCGGCGTGGATTCCGGCCCGGTAGGCCGGGGTGTCTTCAATCGGAGCGACCACCTTTATAAAGGCATCCCGGCCGTTGTCGGCCTGCGGGTCCTCATCCGATTCGGCCGGCTTGCTGATGTACAAGCCGACTCCGCCGAACTTGCCGGTAGTGGTGTCGGTCAGATCTTCCATATCGGTGGCGGTCAGATAATAGGAATAGGGATCATCCAGACTGTCGAAGAGTCCCTGCATGGCTCCTTCGTACAGCTGTTCCGGGGGAACCTCGTCCACATAGTTCTGCAGAATAAAATTGAATGCGTATTGAATGCGGTCGATATACTGTTGGGTCGCCTGTGGAGACTGCTGTGCCGAGACCCGGGGGGTAAAGGTAACTACCAGCCCGAAGATAAACAGTGCACTTGCAGCTCCGATCCAGGTGAGTTTGTCGCCGTTTTTCATGTAAACCTCTCTATAGTTCTACTTTCATTCTCTAGGTTTCGACTCGTTTGTCAAGCTTATATCTAATTACTGCTTACTATTGACCTCACCCAATACTGTGCGTACACTTTGCTTTAGATGAGACAGCGAATAATTCCCAGTGTAGCCGGTGTGTGGGAGATAATCCGATATATCCTGATCGTGAATCTTTTGCATACGTTTTTAAACCCTTTGCAGTCCCAGGAGTATCAGTTTTTCTTCTTCTGGGTTCTCTCCTACGCATTTGCCACTCTTCTCGGTACGGCCCTTGCGGCCCTGCGGCCGCTGAGGTTTCAGATAGTTGCCCGGGCAGTCGGGGCCGTGAAGCTACTGCAGGTGGCCGCCGGACTACTGCTGCTGCTCTATGAGCTGGGAGTCGTTTCGGTCATCCTGGCCTATATTAATCCTTCGGCGGGGATTATGGTTCCGGCTACAATTTTCGGGCGAATGGTGCCGCTTTTGCTGTTCATAAGCGTGATTGATTTGCTTACCGGGATAATTCTGATAAAATACAGGCCACAGCGGC
>JAASTM010000168.1 GCA_021767325.1 Spirochaetales bacterium | reverse complement strand
CGGTGTTGCTGTTTCTCTTCAATCAGATGGCGACCCTGGAAGAGCGCTTTCTAAGTGTTCCTCTAGAGATTCGTACTGGCGAGCAGTTTATCCCCGCCGAAAACTATCCCCGTACCGTCAGGGTTACAATGCGGGGCCAGAGCGAAGACATCAATCTGGTTCTGGAAGATGACATCAAGGTGTATGCCGATTTTATACAGTTCGAAGAGGAGGGGCGCTACACCGTACCGATCCGTGTGGTCAAAGAGGGCAGCCTTGCCCACATCGATCCTTTGGAATTACAGGTCGAACCGAAAAAACTCAGCCTGAAGATTGAAAAGAAGCTCTCCAAGAGTGTACAGGTAGAACCGCTCCTGGTGGGCTATCCGGCTAAAGGGTACGAACTTACCCAGTACTTTCTCACTCCCTCCAGTGTAGAAATCGAGGGGCTGGAGAGTACCGTCAAAGATCTGAAAGCCGTCGAAACCGAGCCCATCGATCTGTCCGGTCGAACGGAGGATTTTACCGTGCGGCTGCGTTTGAAAAAGCCCGACCAGTTCGCTTCGTTTCCGGGAGGTGATACGGTCGAGTTTTTCGGTATTATACAGGAGAAGAGTATTCTCAAAACGGTGGAGAACATCGATCTGATCGCCCTGGATTTAGCCGGAGATTTGGCAGTCTCCGGGGTACCACAGGATACACAGATGACGGTGCAGGGCAGCCAGCTGCTGTTGGAAAAGGTCAATACCGAAGACTTTATGCTGACCTTTGATTGTTCCGGTATCGAAGAGCCGGGTACCTACGAACTGGAAGTGAGCCCGGATGTTCCCCGCGGGATTCTGGTGTTGAAATACAGTCCGACCAGCGTGGAGGTGGAAATTACCCGTCTGGAGGAGCCCGAATGATTTTAGGTATGGGAATAGATATAGTCAGCGTCGAGCGGATGCGCCACTGGTGGTATAATGAGAAACTGCTGCGGCGTTTCTTTCACGAAGATGAAATCGATGCGGTTCATCACCGGAAAAGCGGAGCAATCCTCTCGCTGGCGGCCCGCTTTGCAGCCAAGGAGGCCTTTGGCAAGGCCCTGGGTACCGGGATGCGCAGTCTGGTACTGCGGGATATTCAGGTGGTGAACTCTCATAACGGAAAACCGGATATACAGCTCCATGGCACTGCCCTGGAAGCTTTTCACCGTCATCGGGGTAAATCAATACATCTTACCATGACCCATGAACACGATATGGCGGTTGCATTGATAGTAATAGAGGGGGATTGAAATGAACGCGAAAGCCGGTGACTCTATTACCTTTTTCTCGAAAAACAGTATAACCTGTCCGGTCTGCAACAATGAGTTCCGGCGGGAGGATATGCGCACGGGCCGCGGCCGGCTGATCGCCGGCTCTCTCACCAAGGAGCTGCGGCGGCTGTATGAGCCTACGGAAAAATACGGCGAGGTCAATCCTCTCATTTATCCGATCACCGTCTGCCCGGCCTGTCTCTATGCAGCTTTTCCGCAGGACTTCAATGAGATTCCCAAGTCGACTGTCCAGGCACTGGATAACTCACGGGAGACCAGACGGACGGCTCTGACAAAGATTTTTCCCGATCTCGATTTTACCCAGCCCCGCGACCTCAAGACGGGGGTGGCATCTTACCACTATGCAATGATGAGTATGGAGCAGTTTCCCCCTGAAATGAGTCCGACTATCAAAAAGGGCATCTGTGCCCTCCGCTCGGCGTGGATCTGTGCAGATCTGCACCGCAAGGAACCGGGGGAACACTACGATTATCTGGCAGAAATATATTATCACAAGGCCTGGTTTTTCTACACCGAAGCCCTGCGCTACGAAGAGGAGGGCAAGGAGGGAATTACCGATGCCGGCTATTTAGGACCCGATCTCGATCAGAATTACGGGTATGACGGAGTACTCTACATATCCGCGCTGATGGAGTTCGAGCACGGGGCCCAGGATGATGAGGAGCAGCGTCGAAAGAGTCTGGAACGGGCCAAGACGACGGTGGGGCGCCTGTTCGGACTGGGGAAGGCCACCAAAGACAAGCCGTCGACTTTACTCGAACGGGCCAGGGATCTGCACGCCAGTATAAATAACGAACTGAAGGGCTGATGCAGAGTTAGCGCTATGGCAGTTCGAATCAAGTGTACAGTAGCATACGACGGCAGCCGCTATGCCGGTTGGCAGATCCAACCCAATGATCCTACGGTTCAGGCGGAGGTGGAACGGGCCGCGGCGGCAGTGGTGAATCGGAGCGTTGGGGTGGTGGCCTCCGGACGCACCGACTCGGGTGTGCATGCCCGCGGTCAGATTTGTCATTTTGATTCTCCGAATGAGAGCATGCCTGCGGAAAAGTATGCGCTGGCCTTCAATCGCCATCTGCCTCCGGATATCCGGGTGCTCGCCAGCAGCCGCGTATCCGACCGGTTCCATGCCCGCTACAGTGCGGTGGCCCGGGAGTACCGCTACTATCTGCTGCAGACCCGCATAGCGGACCCTTTCGAACGGCCGTATTCTTACTGTCGATCCCGTCTGCCGGCGCCGGGATTGCTGGATGCTTATGCCGCCCGGTTGGTCGGTACCCACGACTTCACCACCTTTTCGGCCGCCGGCGATGAGAGTCCTTCTAAGCTGCGCGAGATATATTCGGCGTCGGTCTATATGCAGCAGGGGACGATGGTATTCAGAATAGTCGGGAATGCCTTTTTATGGAGGATGGTGCGCTCGCTGGTGGGAACTATGCTGGAACTCGGTCAGAGTGGGGAACCGCCGGCGCGTATGGCCGAACTGCTGAGGAGCCGGGACAGAAGCCTGGCCGGAGCGACCGCTCCACCACACGGGCTATTTTTACACAAGGTGAGCTATGGAACAGGAAAAGCTTAAAAAATATTGGGATATACTACAGTCGGCCGAAGCCTACCTGGAAGGCGGCTGGCAGCCGAACCGCAGTGACCCTCCGGAACCCCTGTACCGCCCCGGCTCCTCCGCCGGCGGCTTCGATCAAATTCGGGAGCGGTTCAGCACCCCCGGAGATACGAGTGCGAGTACCGGCAGTAATGCCGCCCCCGATGATTCGCTGGAGAAAATCGGCGAGGAGGTGCGCAGCTGCCGCAAATGCCGTTTATCTGAAAACCGCCGCAATGCGGTTCCGGGCGAAGGGGTGTCGAATCCCAAGCTGATGATTATCGGCGAGGCTCCGGGAGCCCAGGAGGATGCCAGCGGGCGTCCCTTCGTCGGCCGAGCCGGACAGTACCTGGATAAGTGGCTGAATGCGATCAACCTCGACCGCCGGCAGGACGTGTTTATCGGGAATATCATAAAATGCCGGCCTCCGGACAACCGTGATCCTTTGCCCGATGAAACCGCCGCCTGCATATCGTATCTCAAACGTCAACTCGATCTCATCCAGCCGCGAGCCATCCTCACCCTCGGCAGAATTTCTACCCATATCCTCACCGAAACCACGGAAGGAATCGGTAAACTGCACGGCCGGGTGTTTCAGTTCAGGGGAGTTCCGCTGATTCCCACCTATCACCCCAGCGCAGTCCTGCGCAATCCGGTGTATCGCAAGCCGGTATGGGACGATTTGCAGAAGCTGCAGCGAATAATCGAGCAGCAGGAATAGGGAGCTGACGGAGTGCCGACGCAAACTTCCGCAGAATACCTGCAGGTGGTCTTCAATCTTCCGGTAGACGGGCCTTTCACCTACCGCCAGCCCGAACCGGACCAGAAGAAGAAAAAGGAAATTCCACCGGTGGAGCCGGGCATGCGGGTAGAGGCCCCGTTTCGCGGGCGCCTGCGTACCGGGTATGTAGTCGCCACCTCCGCGGAACGTCCGGCGGGGAACTTCAAAATACTGGCGGTAAAGCGCTCTCTGGATGCCGAAGTGCTCTTCGGCCGGGAACAGCTGGAACTGGCCCAGTGGCTGGCAAAGATGTACTTCTGTTCGCTCGGCGAAGCGCTTTCGGTGATAATCCCGGGGGGCAAGCGCGAGAGTACGGCCGAGTTCCTCCCGACCGAGGAAGATTCCTTTCACATCCCCGCCGAGCTCTCCCCGGCCCAGTCTGCGGCGCTGGAGAGGATATCCGCCGGAGAGGAGCGGATGTACTACCTGTACGGGGTGACGGGGTCGGGAAAGACCGAGGTGTTCCTGCGCCTGGCCCAGCAGTCCATCGCTGCCGGCCGGGCAGTGGTCTATCTGGTACCGGAAATAGCCCTGACCCACCAGCTGATTCAGCAGGTGCAGGCCCGCTTCGGCAGTACTGCGGCGGTCTGGCACTCCAAGCTGACCCCTTCGCAGAAGCTGAAGGAGTGGCGCCGGATGCAGGCCGGGGAAGTGCGCTTTGTTATCGGAGCCCGCAGCGCGGTCTTCAGTCCGATGGCCGATATTGGGCTCTTTGTGGTGGATGAGGAGCACGAAACCTCCTACAAATCAGGACAAACTCCCCGCTATCACGCCCGCCAGGTGGCCATGAAGCGCTGTGCCCTCTCCGATGCAAAGCTGGTGATGGGCAGCGCTACCCCGAGCCTGGAGGCCTACGAGCTGATGAACCGCGGCCAGATAATCAGACTCGACCTCCCCGAGCGGGTCTCCGGCGGGCAGATGCCGGTTATCGAAACAGTCTCTATGCAGGGGCAGCAGCGGGCTATCTCCGACCGGCTCACTGACGAAATCAATAAAACCGCCGCAATGGGAAAACAGACAATTCTGTTTCTCAACCGCCGCGGCTTCAGCTATTTTTTCCACTGCCGCAGCTGCGGCTACGAGATGAAGTGCAGCCACTGTTCGGTGAACCTCACCTATCACAAGGCCACCAGCCGCATGGTCTGCCACTACTGCGGGTACGCACGCCGCCCGGTGGATGTCTGCCCCGAATGCGGCTCGCTGGATGTTGGTTATTCGGGCTTCGGCACCGAAAAGATCGAGGAGGACATTCGTCAGCTCTTCCCGCAGCTGAGCATTGCCCGGGTGGATACCGATTCGACCCGCAAGAAGGGCAGCCTGCAGAAAATACTAAAGGCATTCCGGGCCGGCGAGTACGATCTGTTGCTCGGTACGCAGATGGTGGCCAAGGGACTCAACTTTCCGGGCGTACGGCTGGTGGGGATTGTATTAGCTGACAGCGCCCTGAATCTGCCCGATTTCCGGGCCGGCGAGCGTACCTTCAACCTGATTGTACAGGTTTCGGGACGGGCAGGCCGCTTTCTGGACGAGGGCAAGGTCCTGGTGCAGACCTACAAACCGCAGGTTCCGGCCATAAAACAGGCCGTGGAACAGGATATTGCCCGCTTCTATGAAGATGAGCTGACGGTACGCAGGCAGCTGATGTTCCCGCCTTACTACCGCCTGTTCCGCCTGGTAGTCCGCGGAAAGGAAAAAATCCGGGTGAACGAGGTGATCGAGGGCATGGAATCGCAGTTGGCCCCGGTTGAGCAGGTCGATCCCACTACGGAGCTGCTCGGGCCCTCTCCCTGTCCAATCGAAGTAATTGCCGGGAATCATCGTGAGCAGCTGCTGATACGGACCCAGAGTTTTTCGAAAGTCCATTCATTTCTCTATCAGTGGTACCGCGGTTTCGAGCGGCCTAAGGGTGTGCACATCGAGATCGATGTCGACCCGGTCAGCTTACTATAATTGACGGTGCAGAATCTTTTTAGTACTATTATACCATGTTAGATATAGTCACTTTAGGCGACGATGTTCTGCGCGAACAGGTCGATGAAATACAGGATGTAAACGGCGAGATTGCCGAACTGGCCCAAAGCATGCTTGCTACGATGTATACGGGCGACGGGGTCGGCCTCGCGGCGCCCCAGGTAGGCTTATTGAAGAGCCTATTCGTGTGCCATGTAAATGGTGACCAGCCGCGGGTCTTTATCAACCCTCAGATAATCGGCACCAGTCAGGAGATGCTGCCCTATGAAGAGGGCTGTCTCAGCATTCCCGGAGTATACGGCGATGTGATCCGACCGGCATCAATCACGGTGCAGGCCATCAACGAGAGAGGCAGACCCTTCAAGGTGGATGCCGAAGGAATGTT
>JAASTM010000167.1 GCA_021767325.1 Spirochaetales bacterium | reverse complement strand
CCGCACCACGCCGCGCTGAGTGTAAAAGTTCACCTCAAGGTTCTGTATTGACAGCAGTGTTGAATCATCCATGCCTTAGTCCCTCAACTTCGGATCGAGTATGTCGCGCAGCCCGTCGCCGAACAGGTTGAAACCCAATACGGCGAACAACGTAGCAATACCGGGAAAAGTGACGATCCACCAGGCGCTGGTAATAAACTCACGCGAACTGGCGATCATCAAGCCCCATTCCGGAGTGGGCGGCTGGGCGCCTAGCCCCAGGAATGAGAGCGCGGCGGAACTCAAAATTGCCTCGCCGACACCCAGGGTGGCCTGTACCGATATCGGCGCCAGGCAGTTCGGCAGGATAGAGCCGAACATCAGCTCCAGGTCGGAGGCCCCGATCGACCGCTCGGCGGTTACATAATCGGCCTCTTTCTCAGCTAAAACCGATGCGCGCACCAGACGTACGTAGCGCGGGATCTGGCTAATACCGATCGCAATCATTGCATTGGTCAGGGAAGCCCCCAGTATTGCAACAATTACAATGGTTAGCAGTACATATGGAAATGCCAGCATAATGTCGATTATGCGCATCACGATTTTGTCGAACCATCCCCCGTAATATCCGGAGATGACTCCGATCAGTAGACCAAACACCAATGCAATGCCCACCGAAACTACGCCGATCACCATGGAAATCCGAGCCCCGAAAATGAGCCGGGACAGCATGTCGCGACCCAGATCGTCGGTTCCGAGCAGATACCCTTCGCTAAGGGGCGGGGCCTTACGAACTTCAATCGTCTGGGCAAGCGGATCATGCGGAGCAACTAAGGGCGCAAAAATACCTACTGCCAGAAATATTGCAATAACAACTAGGCCGGCAATTGCCCCTTTGTTTCGCCGCAACTGATGCAGAGATTCCTGAAGAAAGGTGGGTTCATCCGGGACATCCAATGACTTACCGGCCGGCGGAACCCGGTCGGTAGTCCTCTCAATATTCATGTCTTTATCTTTATTATCTGTTTTCATTACTGCAGCCTGATCTTCGGATTTACTATCGAATACAAAATATCAACCACCAAATTAATGAGCACAAAGGTAGTTGCAATCACAATAACCCCGCCCTGCACCGCCGGATAATCACGAGCCTCAATGGCTTTGTACAGCCACTTCCCGATACCCGGCCAGGCAAAAATGGTTTCGGTCAGAATTGCCCCGGACAACAAGAGCCCGAATTGAAGACCGATTATTGTCACTACCGGCAAAAGCGCATTTTTCAATGCATAACGATAGACGACCCTGTTCTCTAAAATTCCTGCTGAACGGGCGGTTTTAATGTAGTCCTGCTTCAGAACTTCCAACATACTGCTGCGGGTAACCCTGGCGATAATGGCGAGGGGAATTGTACCCAGTGCAATCGCCGGCAGAATCATGTGTCGCAGAGAAGAGATCAGAAACTTAGGATCTCCTTCCCGGAACAGGTAAATAATCGAATCGATCACATAAAAATTGGTAATCGGTTCGAAGTAATATCGAATATTTATCCGGCCGCCCGTCGGAAGCAAGTCGAGACCCACGGAGAATATCATCATCAGTACCAGTGCCAGCCAGAAGACCGGCAGGGACACCCCGAACAGCGCCCCCACCATAGAGGTATAGTCGATCCAGGTATTCCGCCGGGTGGCGGACAATACTCCTATAATAATACCGACGGTAGTGGCGAACAGCATGGCAAAAAATGCCAGCTCGATGGTAGCCGGATACAGCTCCCTTATCTCGTCCATCACCTTACGGCCGGTCTTTATCGACTCTCCAAAATCCAATTGGGCCATATTCCTCATATAAATGCCGTACTGTTCGATCAAAGGGCGGTCCAAGCCGAGCTCGGCCCGCAGCTTTTCCAGTTGTTCTTTATTAGCCCGCTCTCCCAGCATCACCCGCGCCGGGTCTCCGGGGGAAAGGGCAACCATGGCAAATACAAGCGTCGCAACACCGATCAGGGTCGGTATAAGCAGTGAGAGTCTTTTCAATAGGTATTTCAGCATTTGTAAACCACTATCTTTTCTAACAAAGGAAACAGAGACCTTACGGCCTCTGTTTCCCGGGATTGTTAATTCATTAAGTCACGGACAAAAATCATCGATTTTTGCAGCGTGAAGCTTACTTATCCAACCAAACGCTGTAGAACACGCGCTTTCCAACCGGAGAGAGCTTGAAGTTCATGACGTAGGGCTGCATAGGCTCAGACACGATTGAGTGCGCAACTGGTACCCAGGGAGCCTCTTCGTGGAAGACTTCCTGCGCCTCTTTGTAAAGCTCGGTGCGGCGTTCACGGTCAAAAGTCTCTTTAGCTTCAATAATCAGCTCGTTGAATTCATCATTTCGCCAGAATGCAATGTTTCCGGCCGGAACTTCGGCAGCTGCTTCCGAGAGCAGTACGAACAGGAAGTTGTCGGGATCACCATTGTCACCGGTCCATCCGAGCAGGGCAGTCTGATGTTCACCAGAGTCGGTTCTGTCCAGATATGTACCCCAATCGTAGCTCACGATCTCTACTTCTACTCCGATCTCTTTCAGCTGAGCCTGCATAATTTCGGCAACCTTGCGTCCGTCGGGGAAGTATGGCCGTGCTACCGGCATAGCCCACAGGTCGGTCTTGAATCCGTCTGGATAACCGGCTTCGGCTAAGAGCTCTTTGGCTTTGGCAGGATCGTAGGGATACGGTTCGATGTCTTCGTTGTATGACCACATTGTGGGAGGAATCGGGTTCTTGGCAGGGGTTCCGGCGTCGCCGAATACTGCGGTAATGATTTCCTCTTTATTGATGGCATAGTTGAAGGCCTGTCGAACGCGTTTGTCGTCGAAGGGTTCTTTATCACAGTTCATCGCCAGGTAACCTACGTTCAGACCGGGCTGTTGAATCACTTTGATTTCAGGATCGGCCTTCATTTCGGCGATATCCTCAGGTGAGGGAAAGTCCATTACATCGATTTCGCCCTTCTGCAGCGCCAGGTAACGGGCGGTTGCATCGGGAATAACCTTGAGAATAAGGCGGTCGAGATATGCCGGGCGGCGCCAGTAGTCCTCGTTTTTCTCGAGAACGATGTTGTCGTCCTTCTTCCAGCTTACGAACTTGAAGGGTCCGGTACCGACCGGATTGCTCTTGAAGTCTTCGCCGTACTTCTCTACTGCGGTCGGGCTGACCATTGCAGCGAAGTCCATTGCCAGGTTGGCCAGGAAGGGGGCTTCGACTTTCTTCAGTTCAAAGCGAACGGTGTATTCATCCACTGCCACGATATCATCGACAATACCGCTCATGTCCATGTAGCCCCAGTATTTCCAGGGTCCCAGGTCATAGTAGGGATGATCTTCCCACAACTGCCGTCCGAGTGAAAACACTACTGCATCGGCATTGAAGGGGGTTCCGTCATGGAAGGTTGCATCTTCCACCAGGTGGAAGGTAAAAGTAAGACCGTCATCGGAGATGTCCCAGCTCTTTGCCAGCGCAGGCTGAATTTCTGTGGTTCCGTTCTTGAACTCTACCAGGTTGTCAAAAATCTGAGTAGAGGCGTAGAACGACTCTCCGTCGGTTTCACGGGCCGGGTCCAGACCGACTGAGTCGCCGCCGCGTCCGAATACCAGAACTCCTCCGTACTTCGAATCTTCGGCAGCTTCTTCAGTAGCTTCTCCGGCTGCTTGGCCCTGATCAGCTTCCTGCTGTCCGCCGGCAAATACGGCGAAGGCAAGCAAGAAGACTAATAGTACATTTAATGCTTTTTTCATCAACACACTCCTTTTTGTGAATATAGCATGAATATTTATTATTCCAACCGGCTACTTATTTGTCAATGAGAATTTCGTAGTTTTTGTTTCTATCTGAAAGAATAACTTCAAACGGAGTGCAAACTGCCGTCGATAATACTCAGCGGCGGCGAAATCTGAACGAGGCCAGCACCGCAAGCATCGTTATCACCAGTACAGCGGGAATACCCCAGAACCACCCGTAGCGCACCCGCCCGTCTACCGCCGCTATGTCGAACACCCCGCCGGCCAGCATACTGCCGAGAAAATTGCCGATTCCCATGGTCACCAGGTTGAACAGCTGTTGCATTCCCGCCCGCGACTCCGAGTCGGTGAAGCTGTCGATGTATATAAATGCAGTCGAGAAGTAGAAAGCAAAGGCCGGTCCGTGAAAAGCTATCCCAATATACGCCGCCAGCGGACTCTCTGTAAGGGCACTGAGAATCAGCAAGGCGAAGCGCAGCAGTTCCATCAGCACTCCCAGGAGGAGTACCCGGCGGTAGCTGAAACGGGCCAGCAGCCCCGCCAGAACCAACATGGCCAGCACTTCGGTGGCCTGTCCCAGGCTCATAGCCGGCATAATCGATGATTCGGGAACCCCGATTGCGTCCAGAAAGGGGGCTGTGCCGAAGTAATAGTATTTATCCACCGATTGTACCACCAGGCCGACTAAGGCAACTATCAGCACCCGCGGCTGCAGCAATATCCGCAGCGCCGCCCGCGGAATGAGCTCACGCCTCCGCGGCCCGGCCTGGGGCTTGGGAGCCAGTGTAAAGGAGTAAATACCCAGCAGTGCGCCCACCAGAGCGGTAAAACGCAGGGCATCGCCAATACTCCCGCCGGGCCGATCCAGCCACAGAAAGCTGAAAAACCATGCGACAGCGATCCAGCCGGCGGTCCCCCACAAGCGTACATTCCCGAACTGCCGGCGGGCGTCCGGAGCATGATGAAAGACAATCGCATTGGTCAGTGCCACACCCGGCCCGAAGAGCATTTGAAACACAATGTAGAGTATGAGAAAGGGCAGATACTGGTCCTGCAGCGTAAGCAGCCACATTACCGCTGCCCCGCCTATCTGCGAAACCGCCAGCACTCGCTCGGCCGCCATAATCCGGTCGGCAACAAACGAACCGACCAGCGGTGCGGCCACCGCTGAGAGTGCCGACATCGAGAGAATGGTACCGGTCTGCACGCCGGTAAAGCCGAGGACTTTGTTGAGGTACAGACTGAGAAGTGGAATATGCGCGCCCGCCGCCACGTAGAACAGAAACATCATGGCGGAGAAACGCAGGTAGTTACGCGTTTCCATTGGCGACTATCTCTCCGGAGCCTGCTGAAGTCCTTCTATCAAGGCGGGAAAATGATATAATAAGCGCTTCAAGGCTGCCAGATTCAAGCTCGTCACATGACTCTCGAGTGTGTGGCCGTACTTTTTCAGCACCTCCGCCCGATGGAGCTCTGCGCGGCTCTGCAGCAGACGGCTGAAATCACGTATATCATCCATAAACAGAGTGCCGGATATGTGCTCCCATCGCTCCGTCCCAGGGCCCCTCAGCCACTCGAGCAGCTCGCTCTTTCTGTCTACCGGTGAGTCAAAATCGAAATCGCCGAAATCTGCCGGCAGTGCCGGGGCAGTATGCTCTACCTGCCGGGCTGAGTACTCGTTTTCTCCGGCTATCCCGCCTCCGGTAAGTTTCATGTGCGGAAAATACACAATAAAGGTGCTGCCCTTCCCGAAACTGCTGTGGACCTCGATAAACCCATCCATGGCCTCCGCCAAGCGACGGGTAATAGTGAGTCCCAGGCCGGTGCCTCCGAAACGCTCCTCCTGACCACGCTGCTGAGTAAAGGCGTCGAAAATACGCTCCTTCTCCTCGGGGTGGATACCGATCCCGCTGTCGCTCACCAAGATACGCAGATCGGTACAGTTCTCCTCATGTTTGCTTCCCTCGATTTTTAGCGCGACTTTCCCTGATTCGGTGAACTTGAGTGCGTTACCTACCAGATTGTACAAGATCTGTCGCAGGCGATGCGCATCCGCATATATCTCGAGCGGCGTCCCGGGCTCTATGCCCACTGCAAAGTCGAGTCCCTTCTCATTCGCCCGATATCCGTACATCGACTCGATGTCACGCAGCAGCTCCTCCAGGTTCATATTTGTTTTATTGATTTTCAGCATTCCGATCTCCATTGCCGAGAGATCGAGCAGATCATTTATCAGCGCAAGCAGCTGCGTGCCGCTGCGTTTGATGGTATCGAGGTATCCGT
>JAASTM010000166.1 GCA_021767325.1 Spirochaetales bacterium | reverse complement strand
GTGTGAGTTGAAAACGATGCGGTCGGCGGCCAGGCCGGTGGTAATATCGGTAAAGCCGTAGTGAAAATCGCGGGTCTCGCCGGGGGCGAGGGGGTAGTTGAGCTGGTTTTCGTGGAAATAGCCGATCAGTGGGGGGCAAGCGGCGCCCCACAGGGCCTTCAGGTCGGCCAGCGAAAGCATGCTGGCCGCCACGACCAGGTCGAACTGCTCCGGGTCGGGGATGCGGCGGACCACCTCCAGGGCCGCGCCGCGCATACGCCACTTCCAGAAGCGGGCCGGCAGGGTGACCAGGGTAAAATGGTGCTGCGAGTACTGGGCCAGTTCGTCGGCAAAGGCCTTGTGCGAGCCGCCGTAGAAGGGCTCTATGAAGAGAATCTCGAGTGTCCGCATACCTGCAGTATAAAGAAGAGTAATAAAATGCGGAAGCCAGGGGGGGATCGCCCGGAATCGACCCGGAATCGGCGGAGATTCGCCAAAAAAGCAATTGACAAGGTGCAAATTCATGATACAATATATTGTATACAAAATTATTTATGTAAATCTGATCAAGGAGGTCGTTATGAAGAAAATTCTGCTCGTTTTAGTGCTGGCTATGTGCGTAGCCGGTATGGTATCGGCAGAAGGAGCACAGGAGTATCCAGCCCGTGACATTACCGATATCGTAGTGTGGGGTGCTGGAGGTGGAACCGATACCTGTAACCGTGTGATTATGGGTGAGATGGCCAAAGTGCTGGGCGTGAACATCAATGTGACCAATGTGACCGGTGGTAGTGCCGGCTCGGTAGGTCTGGCAACCGCGTATGCGAAGGAACCGGATGGCTATACACTTTGCGGTCTTTCAGAATCGAACACCACAACCGCAGTCATGGTCGAAGATTGGGACAACACCGTGGATGTATGGGACTTCTTTCTGGTCGGTGGTTCTCCGGACGTAGTGAGTGTTACCCCGGATCTTCCCTATCAGACCATCAAGGAACTTACCGATGCTGCTATGAAGAACCCGGGAAAGATCAAGGCCGGTGCCAGTGGTGCAGGCTCGATCCACCACGTAAACCTGTTGGCTTTCGAAAAAGGCTCGGGTGCCGATTTCCAGTTCATTCCCTACGACGGTTCGGCTCCAGCTCAGAACGCGGCTATGACCGGTGAAGTTCAACTGGTTATCACCTCGGTCGCCGAACAGGCTCAGCTGATTCGGGCCGGAAAGCTGCGCCCGCTGGCAGTGCTGGTGGAAGATCCCTTTACCATCGGCGGCAAAGAGATTCCCTCCGCATTCGACACCATGCCCGAACTGACCGAAACCCTACCGATCAAACAGGCCATCGGATTTGCGGTTCGTGCCGATGCTCCCGACAACGTGAAGGACGTTCTGCGGGATGCCTTCGACCAGGCGATGAAAACCGATGCCCTGGCTAAGTTTGCCAAAGAGCAGTTCTACGTACTCTCCGGTGCAACCGGAGCCGAGGCGCTGGAAATCATGCAGGGGCTGCAGTCGAACCTCTCCTGGGCACTGGCCGAGAACGGTCTTGCGGTCGAAGATCCTGCCAAAATCGGTATTCCAAAACCGTAGTATCCCAATCGGCGGTATGAACTGAAAGGTTCATACCGCCTGATTTCAAGTTTTAATGCTATAATCTAATGTAGTGTGTCAAAAGTTGTGGTAGAGCGATTCTCTACGCTACATATGGTGGGAAAGCGGTGCCGGACCCCCTATATATAGTGTGTGGGTGTAGTTTACCACAACTTTTGACTCACTAAGAAAGGGGTAGTGCACCTATGATGGAGACAAAGAAACTTCGCCAAGCCGATTTTGTTACCAGCATCCTGCTGATGTTGTTCGGGGCTTGGGTCTTATTCGAATCATTTAAGATGCCGATGAAGGGCACCTACGGCGGGGTAAAGAACGTGTGGTACGTATCTCCGGCTCTGCTGCCGCTTATCATCGGTGGAGCACTGATCGCGCTTGGAGCTGCACTGCTGGCTTTTTCTATCCGCAGCGGGGGCGCGGCCGCCTTCATTCAAACGCTGCGGACTGTAAAGCTGCGGACCAGCGTACAGCTGGAGCGCTTTTTGGCGATCGTAATTGGGTTCGTGGTATTGGTATATCTTTTTATACCACGGGTGGATTTCTTCCTGTCGGTGTGGTTCTTTCTCAGTTATCTCACCATCGGGTTTTACCTGGACACAAATGAGATCTTGAGAAAGATGAGCCTGACCTATGTGGCCATCAGTATCATTTTTCTTGCTCTCTTTTGCTGTGGGTTGGCGGATGTAATTAACGGACTGTTCAAGTACAGTACCGATGTAGTTGCACTGCTGTCGATTATAATGCTGCACTGCATCGCCTATAGTATGGCCCGCGGCAATGCAACGCAGAAGAAAAAGTTTTTTGTGGCCGCACTCATCAGTCTACTTGTGCCGCTCATCCTGGCGCCCGTGTTCAGGTACGCGCTCTTAGTGCCGCTGCCTAACGAGGGCGGGATTATCGATCTTATGAGCCTAATCTACTACTCAGTGAGGTAAACTATATGGCTTTTGTTGACGCCTTAGGCCTGTTTTTCATCAATTTCTTTGAATTAGCAATGCAGCCCGGGAATATACTAATGCTCTTCGGCTCGGTTATCCTGGGTATTATCTTTGGAGCTACACCCGGACTCACAGCCACTCTGGGGGTTGCTCTGCTTACGACGCTGACCTACGGGATGAACCAGGGTACTGCCATGATCGCCCTGTTGGGTATTTATGTCGGCGGTGTCTATGGTGGTTCCTATGCATCTATTCTCATCAACATCCCGGGAACCGCCGCCGCGGCGGCCACTGCGCTGGACGGGTATCCGCTGGCCAAAGCCGGTAAGGGCGGGGTGGCGCTGGGCCTGACAACCACCGCTTCGGCCATCGGAACATTCGTGGGTATGCTGTTCGTGGTCAGCATGTCGCCGCTTATTTCGGCGCTGGCCCTGCAGTTCACCTCCTTCGAGTTCTTTCTGCTGGCCTTCTTCGGAATTCTGATCAGCGGTACCCTGACAAGTCCGGATCTGACCTACAAAGGCTGGATCGCCGGCTTTCTGGGACTATTTCTGGCGGTGATCGGACGAGAGAGCCTGCAATTCTACGCCCGTTTCACCTTCGGCTTCTCGCAGCTGGAGGGCGGAATTGAGGTCGTGCCGGTGCTGATCGGTGCCTTCGGTATTCCGCAGATTATTCAGGTGCTCAAAGAGAAATTCATCGCTCGGGACGCTGCCAAGTTCGAGCGCATCCTTCCGGAGTGGCGGACTATCGGCAAGCACGCCAAACACATCCTCCGCTCGGCCCTGATCGGGGTGGGGATCGGCGCAGTACCGGGTATCGGCGAAGACATCGCAGGCTGGGTAAGCTACGGTGCGGCCAAAAACTCCACCAAGCATCCGGAGGAGTTCGGCAAGGGCTCCTACGAGGCGGTGGTTTCCACCGAAACGGCCAACAACGCCTGCATCGGTGGGGCGATGATTCCCCTGCTGAACCTCGGTGTTCCCGGCAGCCCGCCGGCAGCCATGCTGCTGGGGGCGCTGATGCTGCACGGCATCGCTCCCGGCCCGATGCTGCGCATCGACCACCCCGGATTTATCGAGCAGATCACCGCTATCCTGCTGATGGCATCCATCGCTATGTGGGTAGCCGGAATGCTGCTGGCCAAGCAGGTGGTCAAGGTGCTGCGAATTCCTCCATCGATCTTCATGCCGATTATCGGGGTGCTCTGCATCATCGGCAGCTACGCCCTGGGCACTAAAGTCATCAATCTGTACCTTATGCTGCCGGTCGGCATTATCTGCTACTTCCTGACCGAAATGGGCTACCCGATCGCCCCGCTGGTCATTGGTGTTATTCTGGGGCCGATGGCCGACTCCAACCTGCGCCGCGCCCTGATGGTCTCCGAGGGCAGCTTTTTGCCGATGTTCACCCGCCCGGTATCTTTGGTGCTGGTGCTGATCATCGTCCTGCTCATCCTGAGTCAGATTCCGGCCTTCCGGCGGCTGATGAAGGGAATAAAGAATAAGCTGTTTTCGCGGAAACACACTACGCAGCAGCGGTAAAGCCGGGACTAAGGCGAAACTCAAAAGTTTTTATGCTAACGGGGCTGTTTTTGATGTAATCGGGAATAGTCCCTTTTGCTGGTGAAGCCCGCTATTGTCATAGGCGAACACATTTTCTATCATAAGAGTATGAAATTCTCCACCCGCACCCGCTATGGACTCAGGTTTCTCGTGTATCTTGCGAGGCAGGACCGGCAGCGCTATGTGCAGCTGAATGAGATTTCCGAAAAAGAGGAGATTTCACAGAAGTACCTGGAGCAAATAATCCGTTTATTGCGTCCGTCCGGAATACTGCACAGTCAACGCGGTGCCAGAGGGGGCTACGCGCTGGGGAGGGATTCCGCAGAAATAACTCTTGAAGAGGTGTTTACCTATTTGGAAGGTGATCTGCGCCCGATTAACTGTCTGGAGCCGGAGACTCCGGGGTGTCCCAAAATGGCTGAATGCAGCACAATAGAGATGTGGAAAGAATTCGAGACTCATATCCGCAGTTTTCTCAAGTCACACACCCTGAAAGATCTGGCCAGTAGGGAGGTCGCCCGCGGCCGGGTGGAAATGTATTATATCTGAAAGTGAAACCGAGAGCAGGCGATTCGTATTGACTTCAGATGGTTTCAGATGTGAGTCTTGATAAAAAAGAGTTTTTAGGTATAATTGGTAAGGAATACTTACAAAATTAGTAGGAATTATATGAATTGTGCATCTGACAGAACCCACATGATGGGCGGTACGTGGGGGCGCAGTTTTTTCACGATCGATACATTAGAAGTGAGGGAGTATGAGTAAAATCAGTTTTCCGCATGGAGTTCACCCGCCGGAAGGGAAAGAGCTGACGGCAGGGTCTGAAATCGAGGCGCTTCCCCTGCCTGAGAGAGTAATGATACCGTTGTCCCAGCACCTTGGGAAACCGGCCAAAGCACTGAAGGGACGGGGGGATAGTGTCGAAAAGGGCGAAATGGTCGGCGAGGCGGACGGGTTTATTTCTGCCCATGTGCACTCATCGGTTTCAGGGAAGGTAAAAAAGCTGCATCAGCTGCCCCTTCCCGGCGGAAGGATGAGTGAGTACATGGAGATAGAAGTAGATCCGGAGGCCACAAAAGCCGTTCAATTCAACGAACCTGCCCTTGATACGAAAACTGCCGACCGGGAAAAGGTTGTGGAGGTTTTGAAAGCGGCCGGTATTGTGGGTATGGGTGGAGCTACCTTTCCCACAAACGTCAAGTTCTCACCGCCAAAGGGGAAGCACCTCGATACCCTCATCATTAACGGGGCGGAGTGTGAACCCTATCTGACTTGCGACCACCGTACGATGCTCGAGCACAGCTCCGAGCTGATGGATGCCATCAAAGTGTTGCAGACCGCCTTCGGTTTTGAGCAGATTCTGATTGGAATCGAAGAGAATAAGAGGGATGCGGTACAGAAGCTGCAGGCGGAGGTTGGCGCGAAAGAGCTTCCGGTAGAGGTTGTACAAACCCAGGTGAAATACCCGCAGGGGGCTGAAAAGAACCTTATCTATGCTCTCACCGGCAGGATCGTTCCCAAAGGTAAACTGCCTCTCGAAGTAGGGGTGGTGGTCTCGAATGTACAAACCCTCTATGCCATGTACGAAGCCTTTTTTAAGAGGAAACCGCTCATCGAGCGGGTGCTTACCGTAACCGGAGATGCGATTACGGAGCCGAAAAATGTGCGCGTGCCCCTCGGAACCAGCCTCGAGACCCTGTATGACTATTGCGGCGGATTGAAAGGCGAGCCGCAAAAAATGATCGCCGGCGGGCCGATGATGGGTATTGCCCTGCCGACAGTGAACTACTCGGTGATGAAGGGTTCGTCCGGATATCTGTTGTTTCAGGAGCCGGCGGTACCCGAAGAGGGACCGTGTATAATGTGCGGACGCTGTGTACAGGTCTGTCCGATGTACTTGGCACCTTTGCGGATCGCGGCTTTGGCAAAAGCGGAGAAGTACGCCGAGGCCAAAGAGTTCGACGCT
>JAASTM010000165.1 GCA_021767325.1 Spirochaetales bacterium | reverse complement strand
GCTGTTCACGTCTTCGCGGGTTTCCACCAGCTGGATCCAGCCCGCCGGTATGCCGGCCTGCTCCGTCGCCGCGGCGATGATGCGGGCCAGCTCGCGGTTGGTCTCCAGGGCTTCGCGGCCCCCTTTCAGCAGAACGGCATTGCCGCTCTTGAGGCTGAGGGCGGCCATCTGCACCAGGGCATCCGGGCGCGATTCGAAGATCATGCCGATCACACCGATCGGACAGCTGACCCGGTAGAGTTCGAGCCCCTCATCCAGGAGGCGGGCGCTCTGGACCACGCCCACCGGGTCGCTCTGCCCGGCTACACCGCGTACTCCGGCACAGGACTGGTCGATCTTCTCGCCCTGAAACTTGAGCCGCTTGAGCAGCGGGGCTTCGAGATTCTCTTTTTCGGCCCGCTCGATATCGGACCGGTTGGCCGCTTCGATGCTGTCGCGCTGCGCCTCGATTGCCGCAGCGACTGCCTCCAAAGCGTCGTTTTTTTGTTGGGTCGTGAGACCCGCGCAGCGGATCTGGGCCTGCTTGGCCTGTTGTGCCCGTTCCTCGATACTCACCTCATGCGCCTCCTTGATACGGTCATTGTATCTATTAGAGGGCGCAGATGTCCAGATGGCTGGGCGACGGAGTTGGGTGCCCGGACGGTGCCTTGACATCCCATTATTCACCGTTGTATATAATGACACAGACTTGCATAGTTTTTTCAAATGAGGAGCACTTATGTCCACACAACCACATTTTAATATTTTGATCCGAATGATGTTGGGGGCAGGCCTGTTCGTGGCAGCGCTGCTGGTTCCGCTCAACGCCTCCGCCGCACCCTCGACTCAATATCCGCTGACCATCGAGGACTCCCTCGGCAATGAGATCACCATCGACGGAGTTCCGCAGCGGGTTGTGCTGGCCGGCAAGGCGACGCTGATTACGGCCAACGCCTACTATCTGTTCGAGGAAGCCCGCGACCAGGTGGTGGCCATCGGCAAAACCAACCAGGGGCTGGGGAATTTTCTGCACTACCTCGATCCCGACTTTGCAGATGTGACCAAGCTCTCCCATGAGGTCGGCCCAGAGCAGATCGCCGCCCAACGTCCCGACCTGGTGATAGTGAAGGATTTCATGTACAAGCGGCTCGGCGCAGCCTTGTCGAAGCTGGGAATTCCGGTGCTGGCGCTGAACCTCGAGAGTGCCGAATCTTTTATTCGGGATATCAATATCCTCGGAGAGGTGCTTGACCGGCAGGCCCGCGCGGAGGAAATCGTGACAATCTACGAAGAGCGGCTGAGCGATCTGGAGCGCAGGACCAGGGCGCTGACTGCAGACGACAAACCGCGGGTTCTCATGCTCTATTACAGCGTACGCGGCAATGACACCTCCTTCAATATCCCCCCGAAGAGCTGGATTCAGACATTTCAGGTCGAGATTGCCGGCGGCAGCCCCGTGTGGGCCGACTCGAACATCGGGCGCGGCTGGAAGACGGTAAATTTCGAGCAGATCGCCGCCTGGGATCCCGACTCGATTGTCATAACCAGCTACCACAGCGCTCCCGACGATTTCTTCGAGGAGATTATCAGCAGCGACAAGTGGCAGCAGCTGCGGGCTACCCGGGAAGGCAATGTGCACGCCTTTCCCGCCGACTTCTACAGCTGGGCCCAGCCGGACGTACGCTGGATTCTCGGCGCCCAGTGGCTGGCTACGACCCTGCATCCGGACATATTCAGAAGCATGGACATGCGTTCGGAGGTGATCAGTTTCTACCGCAGTATGTACGGGCTTTCGGCCGGTGAAATCTCCTCTCTGGTTCTGCCGCGGCTCGAAACTACGCTGAACTGATCGTCGGAACGCCGGGATGCAGTCGAATGTAAAGCGCCAGCGCCGGGGGCTTATGCTCCTGCTGCTGGCTTTGGCAGTTACACTAGTGGCGGCCGTTCTCACCGGCCGCTATCCTGAGCCGGGACTCATCTCGCCCGCTTTGCTGACCGAAGATCCCCTGGCCAGAACGCTGGTACTCAATCTGCGGCTGCCCCGCGTGCTGGCAGCACTGCTGCTGGGCTCCGGCCTGGCAGCGGCGGGCCTCGTGTTCCAGATGATTTTCGCCAACCCCCTGGTCGAGCCCGGGTTTTTAGGTGTCAGCCAGGGGGCGGCCTTCGGGGCGGCGGTCAGCATTGTTGCCTTCGCACCGGCTCTGTGGCTGATTCAGGTGTCGGCGGCCCTGTGCGCGCTGATCGGGCTGGCGGTGTCCTACATCCTGGCCCGGCATTTTCATTTCGGCGGCTGGGTGCTGCGCCTGATTTTAGCCGGAATTGCCGTCAGTGCGCTCTTTTCCTCCGGGATCGGAATAGTAAAATTCGTGGCCGACCCGATGAGCGAGCTGCCCGAGATCACTTTCTGGATGCTGGGCGGCCTGTGGAGCGTCGACTGGCAGCAGACCCGCTCTATTCTTCCGGTCTGTATAGCCGGCGGGATCCTACTGATCGGCTACCGCTGGCGTCTGAACCTGCTTTCGATGGACGACCGCACCGCCTTTTCACTCGGGCTGGCACCCTTTCGTGAGCGGCTCCTGCTGCTGATTACCGCTACCGCGGTTACCGCGGCCACTATCTCCATCAGCGGTATCGTCAGCTGGGTGGGATTGATTGTGCCGCACATTGCCCGCCGCATGTTCAGTTCGGACGGCAGGTTCGCCCTGCCCGCATCGATGATCATCGGAGCCATATATGTGGTGATCTGCGACACCCTGGCCAGAACAGTCCTGGATGGGGAGATTCCGTTGGGTGTTTTGACCAGTCTGATCGGAGCAGCCCTGTTCCTGGTCCTGCTGACGAAAAAGCGAATAAAGAAAGGAAAATACCGTGGTGCCCAAGTTGCTTGAAATCGAACGGATCAGTTACCGCTACCGGTCCCACGCCGCCCCGGTACTGCAGGACCTTTCGATGAGTATCGAAAAGGGTACCGTGAACACGATTCTCGGACCAAACGGAGCCGGAAAATCGACACTGCTGGATATCTGTCTGGGATGGAAGGAGCCGGAGTCCGGACACATCTTTCTAAATCAGCAGGACATGCGCAGCTACTCCCGCCGCCAGATGGGCCGTTGGATGAGCCTGGTTCCGCAGGACGAACAGGTTCGTTTCGACTACACGGTGCTGGAGTACCTTCTGCTGGGCCGGGCCCCGTATCTCTCGCAGCTGGAGATGCCCGGCCCGGAGGATATCGAAATAGCCCGTGAATCCCTCGAAAAAGTGGGCCTCCTGCCGCTTCAGGAGCGTCCGGCTTCAAAGCTCTCGGGAGGCGAACATCAGCTTTTGATGATCGCCCGGGCCCTGGTGCAGGAGCCGCACATCCTGGTGTTGGACGAGCCGACCAGCCGCCTAGACCCGGGCAACCGCCAGCGGGTGGTGAACCTGCTGAAGGCCCTGCTCAGCCACGGGGTGACCATCCTGTTTACCACCCACGATCCGACCCTGGCCGCCGATATTTCCACTCACGCCCTCTTACTAAAACAGGGCCGGGTGATTCACGCCGGCCCCGAGGAAGAAGTGCTTACAAGCGAACATCTGTCCGAACTCTATGGTATCAACATGGAAGTACTGCGCCGCAAGAACAAAACCATCGTCTTTTCCGCCGAATAGTGCTACTTTACCGATACCTCGGTGAAGGTAAAACTGCGGGTATCGAACAGCCCCATATCGGTGAGCTTGAGCTCGGGAATCACCGGGAGGGCCAGGAAACTCAGCGTCATAAAGGGATCGAGTTCGTTATTCACACCCAGTTTTTCAATGGCCATCGGATACATTCTGCTCAGCTTCTCACTGACGTATTCCGGGGTTTCATCGGACATGAGCCCGGCAATCGGCAGTTCCAGAGTATCGAGGATTTCCCCATCCAGCGCCATGGTAATGCCACCGCCGACCCGAATGAGCTCCTGCACCGCAGTGTACATATCCGCGTCATTCGATCCGATTACGATGATATTGTGCGAATCGTGAGCGATTGTCGAAGCAACCGCCCCCTGTTTCAGTTTATAGTTTTCAACCAGCGCCAGGCCGATGTGTCCGGAGGCCTTGTGCCGCTCGATCACCGCCATTTTAAGCACATCGAGCTTTTCATGGAACTCGAAGTTGCCCTCGCCGTCGCGGTGAACCTTGCGGGTTACCTCTTCGGTAATCAGGCTGTGCGACTGCAGACGAATCACTCGGGCGATATCGGTTTCGAGCTGCAGCTCGAACTCTTCCTGCTCGAACTCTTTTACATTGACCGTATCGCTGACCCGGCTGATGTCCGCATGCGGTACCTCGAAACCGGCTTTCAGGGAATCGGCCACCTTTTTACCCTTTACATACACCTGCTGCACATTGAACTGCTGCAGGTCATCCACCATCACTATATCGGCCCGGTAGCCCGGAGCCAGGGCGCCCCGCTTTTCGAGCCGGTACGCCTCCGCCGAGTTGATGGTTGCCATCTGCACCGCGGTAATCGGGTCGACTCCCCGTTCTACGGCCAAACGCAGATGATTGTCGATGTGTCCCGCTTCTAAAATGTCCTCCGGCTGGCGGTCGTCGGTACAGAACATGCAGCGCCGCGCATTATGCGCGTTCACACCGCTGATGAGGTCAGGCAGGTTCTGGGCTGCCGACCCCTGGCGGATGAGACAGTACATTCCCACCCGCAGTCTCTCGCGCAGCTCGTCTAGAGTCGAGCTCTCATGATCGCTGCCCACCCCGGCGGCGGCATAGGCGTTCAACTCTTTTCCCAAAATCATCGGGCCGTGTCCATCGATCACATGGCCGTCGGAGAGGGCCAGCATCAGTTTGTCCAGCACCCCGTCCTGCCCGGCCAGCAGCGCCGGATAATCCATCACTTCGCCGAGCCCTAGCACCCGATCTTCTCCGAACAGACCGGAGAGCTTGTCGGCATCTAGCACCGCCCCGGCATTTTCGAACTCCGTCGAGGGAACGCAGCTCGGAAGCATAAAAAAGACATCCAGCGGCACCTCACGGCTGGCCTCTAACATGTACTTGATACCTTCGATGCCACAGACATTCGCGATTTCATGCGGATCGGCAATTATCGCGGTAGTACCGCGGGGAACAATCGCTTTGGCGAACTGTCCGGGAGAGGTAAGCGAAGATTCAATGTGAACGTGCGCATCGATTAAACCTGGAATGAGGTAGCGTCCGTGGGCATCTACCTCTTCTACCCCTTCGTAGGCTCCCAGCCCGATAATGACCCCGTTATCGACCGCCAGATTGCCTTCGAGCACCTCGTGGGAGAACACGTTCACCACCCGTGCCCCCTTGAACACCAGTTCCGCCCGCTTTCGTCCGACCGCTACATCTATGCGACGTTTCAGATCGGCCTTGCTCAGTGTACTGTTTTCATTATGTTGCATATCAACTCCCGTCTTATCCGTTTATTACTGTGTAGTTGCTATAGTATAATTCATCTAGTAGGATATTTCTACAACAAACTGCAACAAGGTTAACAGATGCACTACCTCATCGAAAACGGCACTATAATCGACGGAACTGGCAGCCCGGCCTTCAAGGCCGATGTCGAAATTTCTGGTGAGCGCATTGCGGCGGTCCGCCCTTCTGCTCGGGCTTACCCTTCCGCGGCGGTCCGCCCGGCCAGACCGGGCAAACCGGAGCACGCGCAGGGGGCAGAGGCCCAGGCCCGGCTGCGGCGAATCGATGCATCCGGCTGCTTTGTGAGCCCCGGTTTCATCGACGCCCACAGCCATGCCGACCTGGGCCCCTTTACCCCCGAAAAACTGCGGCTGAAACTACTGCAGGGAGTCACCACCGAAGTGACGGGTCAGTGCGGTTTTTCACCGGCCCCGATGCCGGCCGAGCGGCAGAGGGATTGGATACAATACTACGTGCCCGGCTCACCGATTGACTCATGGCCCTGGGAGAGTACTGCGGAGTTTTATACGGCCCTGCGCGAGCAAGGCTTACCGCTCAATTCGATGCCCTTCGTAGGGCATGGCACCCTGCGCGTCGCGGTCAAGGGCGACAGTTCGTCGCCCCTGGAGCCGGCTGAAATGAAGCAGATGGAGG
>JAASTM010000164.1 GCA_021767325.1 Spirochaetales bacterium | reverse complement strand
TTTATCGACAAAAAGAATCTTAGTACTAAATTTGTATGTATATCTTTACGAGAGTAGAAAAAAGGGGATTTTGAGTATATACTATTAATGATGATGAAACGCATATGGATGTCTACCATATTAGTTATTATCCTCTCTTTCTCGCTCTCCGCTGCAGATCTGTCCGAATTCTACTATGGCTACAGCGGATTTGCCGACAACACTCTGTTTTCCGACCCTAACACCGGCCGTACACTTTTTCCAACACTTTTAGTGCCGATGGGCGGAATGTATGAGGGTATGGGCACTGCCTACACGGCTGTGGCCGAAGGTTCCGGCTTTTTAGAAGCAAATCCCGCCGGAAGCTCGCAGCTGACCTATACTGAACTCTCCTTTCACCACAACAACTGGATAGCCGATTCCAGCCTCGAGGGTGTAGTATACACCATCCGCAAGAACAACTTCGGCATGGGCGTCGGAGGGAAATTCCTGTATCTCCCCTTCACCGAGTTCAACAGCTGGGGCGAACGCGAATCCCGCGGATATGTCTCTGAAACGGTTGCTACTGTGAACGCCTCCTATAATTTTCTCTCTAGCTATTATTTTCACGGCATTTCGGTTGGTTCCAATCTCAAACTCGCTTACCGTCATATTCCCAACTCGATCTATCCAGGACAGTCAATTGTAACCGGTTTGGCTGATTTCGGATTACTCACTCGCTTCAACTTTCTCAAATTCTACTCTTCACGCGACAGGAACTTCTCCCTGGGAGCGGTGGTGAAGAATCTGGGCCTGCCGTATGAAGACGAGCCCATGCCCACCGTTGCGACGGCCGGGTTCGCCTATTCCCCTTTTCGTCCGCTCCTGTTTTCTTTCGATTTCAACTATCCGATGGCCCTCGGTCTTCCGGCCGAGCAATGGGAAAAATGGTACCTGGCCAGCGGACTGCAGGTACAGTTTACCAACTTTTTCTCGATGCACAGCGGCTTCACCCATCGGGGCGCTAATCCCCGTTTTACCCTCGGCAGTAATGTCAGCCTGGATTACGTCGATCTGATTCTCAACTACACCCTCGACATGACCACCCAGGTGAATACCGCCGACCGTTTCAGTATCGAAGCAAAGATGAACCTGGGCGACCGCGGCCGGGCGGAACTCCGGCAGCAGATTGATGAATACTATATCGAAGGACTCGAGGCCTATGCCCAGGGTGAACTCGATCGCGCAATCGACTACTGGGAAGCCGCCCTCGATCTTGACCCGACCTTTCAACCGGCCACGGAAAATATAGTCGTTGCCAGACGTGCCCTCCGTCTGCAGCAGGATATGGAAGCCCTGAACAAGGTCGAATAAGGCCCCGTTCTAATAAGGCCTCAGCGCACGCTCACTCTGCGTTTCAAGCTTCGATACGTCACGAATAAAGACAAATCTATTTTGCCCCGCTCGACTAAAGCCCCCAGAGCATCACCCCGTCGGCTGCTCCCGCCGCTGCTGACGTATCGGTCCATCATCTTCTCTTGACGCTTATATACCTTGCTCGAAAAGCGCTTCTCGAGATACGCGATGAGCGTGTAAGCGTCTTTGATTTCATTCTCAGGAAGAGATACTTCATCCTGCATATACACCGCCTGCAGCAGCTTATCCCGGCTCACCGACTCATAGCGATGCAGAAGTTCTTCCACTTCTTTTACAAACGGGTCTTCATAGAATTCGATACGATCCATTCGCCACCGCAGCTTTTTGCGCAGTTGATCCGCCTGCGGCAGTGTGTGGGCCTTACGCAGACGGTACACATACAGCACCGCCGCTCCGAGCCCGGCAATTACGATTTCATCTATCATGGGCAGGGGATCGCGCAAGCTGAAGGTGAACAGAAAGTAGAGCACTAAAAACCCGACCGAGGCCCACAGAAAGTTGGGGATGAACTTTTTTTCCTGAATCCAGCTGTTGACCGCCGTATCGACCGCCCTGTACAGCTCTTTCCGAAACAGCGTAATGTACTCTACTTGCGGCTCCTGTCCATACTTTCCGATAATCCGGGCCTCATCATCGAGCGTCAGCAATACCTCCGCATCATCGAAGGGATGCAGAAAGAGCGCAGTGCCGTCATTCCGATACAGATGAAAAATAGTGATCGTCCGCTCACTCTTCATCTTCATTTTGTCTCCTACTTTAATTGTACTCCATTCTCCCTCACCGTTCAACGGAAAACTGCATGGGCTGCATTGGCTGCATGGACCGGGCGCCCGGACTGGAGGCTGTGGCCATGGACATGGCTATGGCCACGGCTATGGCTGTTACTCCGGCGGCTGAGCGGATACACACGGGCCACATTCAGCTGCAGCGAACCCCATTCGCTCTCGACCCTGCCTTCCAGTACAAACACGACTCCGTTCTCCAGATGGTCCACCATCCGGCTGTATACTTCCGGAAACAATACCGTTTCGAACACCCCGAACTGATCCTCGAACGAAACAAAGCTCATCGGCTGCTTCTTGCTGGTTCGAATCTCTTTCTCCGCCACGAGAAACCCGGCAATACGCACACTCCGTCCCTCGTAGTCGCCGATGGACTGCGAGTCTACCATAGGAAACGCATCGGGTTGCCGGAAACGGGCCGCCCGCGGTAAAAAGATCTCGATGGGATGGCGGCTGAAGATAAGCCCGGCCGAACGGTATTCATCGAGCAGCTTGCGGCTGGCCGGATAGTCGCCAATGCACTCCGGTGCCTCCGGCATTTCGAACAGTCCGGCAGTCGATTCGAAGTGGTAATACAGCCAGAAGAGCTGCGGCCGCGTGTATCCGCCGGCAATCGAATCGAGGGCCCCTATCTGCACCAGAGACCGGAACGAGGCGGTGTCCGGATCCGTCCGCCGGATGAAATCGATCACTGTCTTGAACTCGTTTCCGCGGCCCGCCCGGCCGCACATCTCGCCGCCCCGCACAGCGAGTATCCGTTTCAGCAGATCTGCAGATAGATCCTGTACCTGACACAGGCCGATCCGCAGGGCTTTTGGAGTCCGCCCCGGGCGGCCCGAGGAAATTTCTTCGATGGTATACCTATAGTCGCTGGCATTGACATCGGGCCCGAGGATAGGAAAGCCGAGCCGCCTGACCGCATTCAAATACACCTGCCGGGCGTAAAACCCGCCCCCGTTGTTGATGACCGCAGTGTAGAACTCGAGCGGGAAAAAGCGCTTCATCCAGGCCAGACGATACGAGAGCAGCGCATATGAGGCGCTGTGGGCCTTGCAGAAGGAGTAGCCGTCAAAGGAGAGGACTGCATCCCACAGCTCGTACAGCACCACTTCGGAGAAACCGCGCTCCCGGCCGCCTTTGATGAACTCATCGCGGAACACCGGCAGCCGCCGGGCCCGGTCTTTCTTCGAGAGCACCTTCCGCAAACCGTCGGCCCGGGCCGCGTCGAAACCGGCCACTGCAATTGCGATACGCGACACATCCTCCTGATACACCATGATTCCGTAGGTCTCTTCCAGCGCCGAACCGACCGGCTCCGGCAGGCGCGCATACGCCCCGCCGCGCAGCCGGCGGACGAACTCGTTGATGTAGCGGTTAGCCGCCGGTCGAATGATCGAACTGGCGATAACCAGATGCTCATAATCGCCCCGCCCCATTTTTCGCAGCAGCTGACGGGTGGCAGGAGATTCGACGTAGAACACTCCCAGGGTATCTCCCTCGCCGATCATCCGGCGGGTAGCCTGGTTCTGCAGCGGGGAGAAGCGTTCCCATTCGAGGGAAGTGCGGTACCGCCTGTTTACCGCCTCTATGGAATCCCGCAGCACCCCCAGCGAGCGGTTCCCCAGTAAATCGATCTTGACCAGCCCGGCATCCTCAGCGGCATCCTTTTCCCAGGCGATCAAGGGCCAGCCCAGGGGCGAGGTTTGTACATGCGTGTAGTCGGTAATCGGACCCGGGGTTATGACTACACCGCCGGGATGCGTGCCCAGGTTGCGGGGCATGCCGTACAGGCGGGGGACCACCTGCCGCAGCTCCTCGGGCAGATCGCTGATATGCCCCCGCCGCCAGAGACCCGTCAGACGGTCAAGCTGCTCCTTCTCATAGCCCAAGACCCGGGCCGGTTCGCGGATGGCCGATCGAAAGGCAAAGGTTACATGGTCGGCCACCATGGCCGCCGATCCGGCATAGGTCCGAAACACATACTCCAGAGTCCGCTCCCGTTCGTCCCAGGGAAAATCGACATCGATATCGGGAGGATCCTTGCGGCCCATATTCAGAAAGCGCTCGAAAAACAAGTTGTAGCGCAGCGGGTCGACGTGGGTAATCCCGAGCAGAAAAGCCACAATGCTGGCGGCCGAACTGCCGCGGCCGCAGGTGCGCGGAACCCGCCGCACAATGTCATGCACTACCAGAAAGTAGGCCGAAAATCCCTTGTGCCGGATTATTTCCAGTTCGTAGTCCAGGCGGGTAAGGATTCTGCGCATGAATACATCCGGCTCCGAACCGGACTGCGGCTCTGCCGCCGCGGGTATACCGGCAGCAGCCCGGCCGTAGCGGCGGCGGATGCCCTCCATGCACAAGGCCCGCAGCCGGGCGAAGGATTCGGATTCCGACATGCCGCCGAAGGCCGGAAAGATGAATCCCTCCGGCAGACGGTAGCCCTCCGCCCGTTCGGCATACTCCTCCGCCGCCTGCAGGGCTTCCGGAACCGCCGAGAAGAAGCGCCGCATCTCCCGCGGCCCGGCAAAGCGCTGTCCCGCCGACAAACCGCCGCCCGGGGGAACTGCATCCACCAGCTGATTACCTCCGATAGCCCGTACCACCCGGTAGAAAGCGGGATCCTCATCCTGCAGATACACCGCATCGTTGTACGCCAGCACTCTGAGCCCCCGGAGAACGGCCAGACGCCGCAGTCCGGAGAAGGGCTCACCGTAGCGCAATCCCACGAAGAGCCCTGCACTGCTGTGCCGCTGCAGACGCTCCAGCACATCGGCCCGTGAGCTGACCACCCACAGCCCCGTCCAGCCGTCCGCCGCCAAATCGTCCACCGGGTCGTACCCGGCCGGCTGCGTGCTCTGTGCATCGATGTGGCGGCTGAGAATTTTGTTGGCCCGGGCGAAACCGGCCGCGTTCAGACAGAGGAGGCTGCAGAGGTGCACCTCGCCGTCATACAGGGCGGTACCGTACAGCGCTTTCAGTCCCCTGTGACCGGCAGCCGCAGCAAACTTTACCAGCCCGTAGAAGCCGTTTATATCCGCAACCCCCACCGCCCGGGCACCCCGGGCCGCAGCCGTCTCCGCCACCTGCTCCGGAGAAAGAATCCCGCGCAACAGGGAATAGTAAGTGCGGCAGTGAATTGGTGTGTACGGCTGCATGCTTTCCATAACTACTTAACATATGTTTAGCATTAATACCCGGAAAGCACAAGCAATAAAAATGCCGGTCTGAATAACCGTGGAGAACCACGGCAGAGACCGGCACTTGAACAGACCGCCAGCTGCGATCAGCTGGAATCAGCTGCGGCGGATTTATTCGAAAACCGCCCCGGTGTGGGCTGAGGTTACAAGCTTGCGGTAGCGGGCCAGATAGCTGCGCGGTTCCACTTCACCCGGATTCGGCTGCCAGGTTTTTCTCCGTTCTGCCAGTTCATCCTCACCGACCTGCAGTTCGAGCCGCCGGTTGGTAATATCCACTGTGATGGTATCGCCCTCTTTTACCAGGCCGATTACCCCTCCGGCCAGGGCTTCCGGAGAAATATGGCCGATGCAGGGACCGCGGGTACCGCCGGAGAAACGCCCGTCGGTGATCAGGGCCACTGACTTCGAAAGTCCCATGCCGGCAATTGCCGAGGTAGGACTGAGCATTTCCCGCATTCCCGGGCCGCCCTTCGGTCCTTCGTAGCGGATAACCACCACATCACCGGCACTGATCTGGCCGCCGGTAATTGCCGCGTAGGCATCTTCCTCGGAATCGAACACCCGGGCCGGGCCTTCATGCTGCATCATCTCGGGTTCCACCGCCGATTGCTTGACTACCGCCCCTTCGGGGGCCAGATTGCCGTACAGAACTGCGATACCCCCCTCCTGCATATACGGGTTGTCAA
>JAASTM010000163.1 GCA_021767325.1 Spirochaetales bacterium | reverse complement strand
GCGCAATATAATCGATATTCTGCCCTCACCGGCCGGTACCAACAACTTTTTCCAGCGGGATACCACCGATGCGAGAAACTCAGCAGTTTTTACCGGTATGATATACCGTTCCGACGGCAGTATCGTCCGCGACAGTTTCCGCAGTAATGAGTGGGTGCATCTGCGCCGGAGTGACGGCAGTGCAAGCGGAATACGAATACTGAGTAACGGGCAGTTTGCTGTTCCCGCTGATGAGCCTCAAACGATTTTCTACCGCGACGGCCGGGGCGGCTGGTATGAACAGCGTATCCGGTTGGATGAAAAACAGCTGGTTTTTGAGGAGATCAGACTCAATGCGGATGAAAAAATGATTCACATCGACCTGGACGGAGCCCGGCAGCTGTTTTCGTGGTATAAATCGCCGGATTCCCGCTGGATGCTGGAAAAGGTGAATGCAGATTCTAAGGGGGTGGTCTCGCTGCTTTCGGATTCGATTGAGGCGGTAGTAAGTACCCGCAACACACCGGTTGCCAGAAAATTTTCGCTGAACGCGGCTGAGCTGCGGGAGGGCGAGACTTATCTGATTGCTAACCTGCCCCGGTATCTGGATCCGGGAACTCCCTACATCTCGATAATTACCCCTACCGACGCGGATTATTCACTCAAGTTTATAGAGCTCTCCTCCGGCCGAACATATCAGGGGCCGGATATCAACGCCGAGCACAGCATTGCCGCCATCCCGGATACAGATTTTTCTACCGTGGTTCTGCAGCGGGAAGGCGTGGTAGCAGTAACTTCACTGCCGTCGCTGTCCAAGGGCAAGGTGAGTACGGCCGAGATAGAGCAAAACTCAGTGAAGTTCGATGTCAAGGCTGAAAGGTCGAACTACCCGGTGCACATAACTGTTAAACGGGGGCGCAGATACGCTTCGCTCGTAAGCGGATTGACCGATTCTTCGGGCCGTCTGACTCTCTTTTTCGACCGCTCCCTCCTCGAAGAGAATCCCGAATCTTTCGTTCTGCTGCACGGAAGCCCGATCACCCGCCAGAGGATCCTCTTAGCCGAGATTCCGGAGGGAACTATTCACCTGGAATAGAATTAGAAACCTGGGGTGTTGATGTTGACGCGAGCTTTTGCCGGAGGTATAGTTTTGGCATATGGGACAAGCAAGGTCTGACTCTAAGGTCCTCTCTACTGTAGTGACGGCCAGCCATATTATCGAATGCATCAGCCGCCACGGCGAGGTAACGCCCAACGGTGTTGCCAAGGAGCTAAATCTCAGTCGTTCCAATGCACACCGGATGCTGGCTACTTTGGAAGCGCTGGATCTCGTGGAACACACCTCCCAGGGTTCCTACCATCTCACTTTTAAGCTGTTTGAGCTGGGGAACACCGTTCCCCACAGGAAACACCTGATCGATGCTGCCCGCCCGCCTATGCTGCACCTTTCCCAGGCGGTTGGAGAGACGGTCAACAACGGGGTCCTCTTTCAGGATGAAGTTCTGTATATAGACAAGGTCGAGCCGGTGAATTATCTCAAGCTCGATACTTCGATCGGCAGTACCGATTCGCTGCACAACACCTCCCTCGGAAAGGTGTTGGTAGCCTTCCTCGAGACCGAGCAGCGGGAGCGCTTGATTTCCCGGCTGGTTTTTACTCCCACTACTCCCAACACTATTACTAATGCAGATGACTTCCGGCAGGAGCTGCAGCGTGTGCGCGCTGCGGGTTTTGCTATGGACCGCCAGGAGCTGAGTCTGGAGCTGAATTGTGTAGCCGCCCCGGTGGTCGACAGCCGAGGGCAGGTCTGTTCGGCCATCAGCATCTCCGGGCCGGCGCATCGCTTCGACGAGAGCCGGCAGAAAGAGGTAATTCCGAGACTCCTGCAGACCGTCAAAGAAATCTCTCTCCAGTCTTCCGAAGCTTGGTGCTGAATAGCCTGTAATTTTTTATTTTGCATGATTATGCCATCGACTCCTTTGTTTTAGTAGCTCACCCTATTCATATTTATTTTTAATACCGTGAATAAACTGTTATTAGCTCTATTATGAGCACCAATCTTCGAACAGCAGGTTTGGGTAAGGGGGCAAAAAAAAATGTTGACAAAACCGGAATCCTCCCCCACAATAAGGATGTGTTACAGAATATTAACAAGCGTTCAAATAGCGAAAAAAAAGGCTATGTGCTGGCAACCACAGTTCTCAAGGCATTCCAAATGCTGGAGTACATCGGCAACAACCAGCCGGTATCTCCAACTGAAATCGTAAAAGCGCTTGGATTCAGCCGGGCCAACGTGCACCGTCTGCTGGCGACCTTCCTGGAGGTCGGCTATATCGAAAAGGTGGGGGACGGCTACGGGCTCACATTCAAGTTATTCAAGCTCGGGAGCACCGTGCCGCTCAGCAGAAACCTGCGGGATGTGGCCAAGCCGGTAATGATCGAGCTGATGAAAGTAGCCGAAGAGAATATCTATTTGAACGTACTGGTTGAGAACATGGTGATTGCGATTGACGAGGTCAAGAGCTCTCACCACCTCACACTCAACCCGGATGTAACCTATACCTATCCGGTTCACACATGTGCATCTGGAAAATTACTGCTCTCGGGGTTTCCGAAAGATCAGCGCGAAGAGTTTGTCGCTGATCTGCCGATGCAGCCGAGATCAGGCGCAACAATCACCGATCGTGAAAAGTTTCTCGAAGAGATTGAAACTTCCGGGAGACGGGGGCTGGCGTATGAAATCAAAGAGTTCAGTGACGATTTGAACAGTATGGCTGCACCCATATTCAACTATCGCGGACAGGTGGTTGCAACTATTTCAATATCCGGTCCGTCCATGCGGCTGACCGAAGAGCGGCTCAACAGTCTGCGGCTGCCGTTGAAAGATGCGGCTGCCCGGATTTCTGAACGTTTGGGGCAGAACAGTGAGCCTATTTGAAGCGCACAAGTGCTTCCATGTCTTTCACTGGGTTTCAGGAAATGGCCACAGTGAATTTGCATGCGTAGGACACAGCAACTAATTTGTAAAACCTCTCGAAGGGTCCTACCGCTGAGAGATATGGTTATAAAAACTTTCAGGAGGTAAGAGATGATTTCTGAACAAGAATTAGCAAAACTTTCATTAGAAGGAGCACCTCAAATCAAGGTGACCCCTCCGGGCCCAAAGAGCCAGGAGATTCTCACATATCAAAGTGAACATGAGAGTTCAGTAGTCAGCTATCCTAAGGGTATGCCGATGGCCCTCAAACGCGGCAAAGGCGCCACACTAGAAGATGTGGACGGAAATGTGTATATCGATATGTTCGGCGGAGCCGGCGTAATGGCGGTTGGCCATGGACATCCGGATGTATTGGAAGCTGCTCACAAGCAGATCGATGATGTTACGCACACGCTGGACATCCCCTCCGAAACCCGTCAGAAGATGGTAGAGCTGTTAGGCGGACTGTTGCCGAAAGAGCTCAATCGTGTGTTCTTCGGCGGACCGACCGGCTCGGATGCGGTTGAGCAGGCAATCAAACTGGCCCGCTACAACACCGGGCGCTGGAATATTCTGGCTTTCGAAGGTGCCTACCACGGCATGACCGGTGGTTCGCTGGCACTGACCACCGACAGCAGTCACCGCGACGGACTCGGACCGCTCATGCCGGGTGCGCAGTTTATTCCCTTTCCCTACAAGTACCGCAACCCCTTCGGTTGCCCCGATGAGGATGTGGATCTGCAGGCAGCCGAGAACCTCGAACGCGTACTGAGCGACAGCCACTCCGGTTATTCGAAACCAGCGGCGGTTATTCTCGAGTCAGTGCAGGGCGAGGGCGGAACTGTTATTCCGACCACTCGTTTCATGAAGCGGGTTCGCGAGATCTGCGACAAGCACGATGTGATCATGATCTGCGATGAGATCCAGTCCGGGCTGGGAAGAACCGGAAAGATGTTCGCCTTCGAACATTTCGACATCGTTCCCGACATCATTACCATGAGTAAGGCCCTCGGCGGGGTAGGTTTCCCGATTTCGGCAATTGCCTATAAAGAGAAGCTCAACACCTGGCCGGCCGGAAAGACCATCGGTACCTTCCGCGGTAACATGGTGGCATTTGCCGCCGGACACGCGGCCCTGAAGTGGATGAGCGAAAACCAGATTCCCGAACGGGCCCTTGAGCTGGGTGAAAAAGCCATGAAACCGCTGAAGAAACTGGAAGCCGAGAGCTCCATCGTGGGCGAGTCCCGGGGAATCGGCCTGATGATGGCCATCGAAATGGTAAAGGACAAGAAGACCAAGGAACCGGCATCCGACTACGCCAAGATGGTACGAAAATACGGCCATCAGCGCGGCGTGATGATCGAGGTCGGCGGCCACCACGGGAACGTGGCCCGTCTGCTGCCGCCGCTGGTGATTACCGAGGAGTATCTGATGAAGGGCATCGAGATCCTCAGCGGAGTGATCAAAGATATCGAAGCCGGTAAGCTGAAATAAGGAGCATACACTATGGCAAAGAAAGATAAATACAACGTAGCAGTAGTTGGTGCCATGGGTATGGTCGGCACCGAAATGATAAAAACCCTCGAACGACGAAACTTTCCAGTGGCCGAGTTCCGGCCGCTGGACATTGCCGCCAACGAGGGTAAAGAGGTCGAGTTCAACGGTAAGGCCTACAAAGTTCTGGAGGCCAAGTTCGAGAACTTCAAGGATATCGATGTAGCAATTTTCTCCGCCGGCGGAGATGCCAGTGAAAAACTGGCCCCCGAGGCGGTGAAGCAGGGTGCGGTTGTGGTGGACAACAGCAGTCAGTGGCGGATGGACCCGGAGTGCCCCCTGGTGGTGCCGGAGGTGAATCCGCAGGATGTGGACTGGCACAAGGGCATCATTGCCAACCCGAACTGCTCGACTATCCAGATGTTAGTTGCGCTCAAGCCCCTGCATGACTATGCTAAGATAAAGAGGGTAGTGGTTTCGACCTACCAGGCCGTATCGGGCTCAGGAATGAGCGCCTTCAAGGGGCTGGAGGCAGAGGCTAAGGAGTATCTGGAAACAGGTGCACTGAAGGAACCGAAGGCGTACGGAAAACAGATCGCCTTCAACTGCCTGCCCCACATCGATGTCTTTCAGGAGGGCGGCTACACCAAAGAAGAGTACAAGATGGTCAACGAAACCCACAAGATTATGGACAAGGATGTCAAAGTATCGGCCACCTGTGTACGGGTACCGGTGTGGTATGGCCACTCCGAGTCGGTGAACATCGAAACCGAGCAGAAGCTGACCCGGGAAAAGGCGCTGGATATTCTCTCCAAGGCCCCGAGCATGAAGGTGGTGGACGACCCGGATAACGAGGTGTATCCCACCCCGCTGATGAGCAACGACGAGGACCTGACCATGGTCGGCCGGGTTCGTGAAGACAAAACAGTCGATAACGGACTGAACCTGTGGGTCGTGTCGAACAACATCCGCAAGGGTGCGGCACTAAACGCGGTACAGGTGGCGGAAACGCTGCTCGAGAGAAACGTAATATAGGGCGGTAAGGAATGGCAGTAAAAGACCAAGTGGCGGCATTGAAAGACGAATTGATTGAACTGCGACGCGACTTTCACATGCATCCCGAGCTTGGATTTGAAGAGTACCGAACCGCTGACAAAGTAGAACAATATTTGAAAGATATTGGTCTTACACCTGAGAGGGTGGCGAAAACGGGAGTTGTAGCCACCCTCGAAGGGGCCCGTCCCGGGCCGACCCTCCTTTTGCGTGCCGATATGGACGCACTTCCGATACAGGAAGAGAACGATGTCCCCTATAAATCACAGAATGACGGATGTATGCATGCCTGCGGACACGATGCCCATACGGCCATGCTGCTGGTAGCCGCAAAGATTCTCACCGGAATGCAGGATCAGATATCCGGTCGTATCAAGTTTATCTTTCAACCAAATGAAGAAATCGCTGGAGCTGAGATCCTGATCGAGCAGGGTGTATTGAAGAACCCTGAACCGGATGCGGCTATGGCCGTGCATATCTGGACGCCGGTGAAGAGCGGCTTGATCGGAGTGCAGGCCGGACCGGTAATGGCGACTATGGATGTGTTCAGGATTACCGTCAAAGGCAAGGGTGG
>JAASTM010000162.1 GCA_021767325.1 Spirochaetales bacterium | reverse complement strand
CGGGTAATCCCGGGCCGGCAGATTGCCGGTTTCCGCCGCGGTGCTGCCGGTAAGCGCTTTGAGTATGCGTTGGCTGTGCACATGACCGGTAGTAATGAACTCTGTAAACTCGCGTTGACTGCCGCCGACTGCCGTTCCGGCGATGTAGATGCCCGGCACATTGGTTTGCATGGTCCGAGGGTCGAACTGCGGGGTGCATTCCTGGCCCACAAGCTTTACACCAGCGCTGCGCAGCAGACTCTGATCCTGCTCGAAGCCGGTAGCCAGAAAAACGAAATCCGTGGCAACTTCGATCTCCTTCTCCTGCGGACTGCTTAGTATTGATCTGTCGGCTTCGAACCGTACCGGAGTTGTGTGGGGCAAAAAGCGGATCTGCTCTTTTTCGATCAAAAGGCTTATTTCCAGATGAAGACGGTCGAGTACCTTCTCCTTGCTGAGTTCGAGGCCGCGGTAACTCAGGGTCACATGCGCACCGGCCCGCCAGCTGCGAACGGCAGCCTCCACTGCCGAGTTGCGCCCGCCGACAATCAGAAGCTGCTGGCGGAAGTAGCGGTGTGGGATGTCGAAATTGTGGCTTACGTGTGGGAGCTCCTCGCCGGGAACCCGGAGAGTCCGGGGACGGTCCAGTCCGCCGGTAGCAAGAATTATCGAGCTGCATCGGTAGGAAGTGCGCCTGCCGCGTTTTTCCGTGACCACAGTGAAATCGTCCTTCTGGCCGGAAATATCGATGACCGGTTCATACGCGTGTACCTGCAGGTCGAGTACTTCTGCGGTGTGCCGCAGGTACGCAAGGTACTGCTCTCCGGTGATGCGGAACTGTTCAGGAGTGTGAATAGGAACTCCGGCAATGGCGATCCACTCCGGTGAGCTGTAAAACAGGGTGTTGCGGGGCCACTTGAGAAAGGTCTGGCCGATCTGTCCCGCATCAAACTGCAGGTAGTCGATATTATTTCGTTTGAGGACGGATGCCGCTTCCAGACCGATCGGTCCGGCTCCAATTATGATTACTTCAGTTTGCATATCTTAGGTGTAGAGGTTTTGCCGGCGAAAGTCAAACTGTAGAAGAGCAGCAACCGGCATTGACCCTGAGCGCGTGAATCACCTAATATCAGCGTTATATGGACAGTAGAAATTCTTTCGAGATACAGGATATTTGGGCAGCCCGGCGGAGAATTGCCGGCGCGATTCACCGTACCCCGCTTTTGTACTCACAATCTCTCAGCAATTTGACCGGAGCCGAGGTATATCTGAAAATGGAGTGCTGGCAGGTATGTGGCTGCTTCAAGGTGCGCGGCGCTATGAGCAAGCTCAGCGCGATGCCGGTAGAACAGCTCGAGAGGGGGATTGTGACAACCTCGAGCGGAAATCACGCCATCGGGGTGGCCTATGCTGCGTACGCCCATGGACAAATACCCACAACAATTTTCATGCCGGAACCTACCGATGCCACCCATATTGATAAGGTTAAAATGTGGGGCGGAAACTGTGTTTTGAAGGGGGCGCATTACCAGGAATCGTATGAAGCGGCGATGGAATTTCTGGAAGGCCACGGCGGCACCTACGTCCACTCCCACGCGGATGTGCAGGTGATGGCCGGCCAGGGGACTATCGGCCTCGAAATACTGGAAGATCTTCCAGAGCTCGATGCGGCGCTTATCCCGATAGGCGGGGGCGGTATGATATCCGGGATCGGTACTGCCCTGAAGGCTGCCGGCCGGCCGGTTCGTCTGATCGGCGTGGAGCCCGAAGCGGCTCCGGCGGCCTACCGTTCAATCCGGGACGGGGTGTGCTGCAGCAGTCTTACTCCCGAGCCCTCGATCGCCGACGGATTGCTCAGCGGGGTCCATGAGATGACTTTCTCCATTTTCAGGGAACTGGTCGAGCGAGTGGTGCTGGTGAGTGAGGCCGAGCTGAAAGAGGCCGTGGTTCAATTCCAGCGCCGGGAACAACTGATGGTGGAGCCCTCCGCTGCCATCGGTTTAGCGGCTCTTCTTCATCATGTTGAAGATATGGCCGGTAAAAAGGTCGTGCTGATTCTCACCAGCCGGAACATAGATGCCGGCCTGTATAACCGGATCGTGTCATAACGGGTTTACAATAAAAGGGCCGCCCTACTGGTAAGGCGGCCACGGTTTAAGCTTGTAATTTTACTGTGACTTAGTCGGCAGTACCGATTGCTATTTCACCTGTGACAGTGGAATCATCGGTAATATTGGCACTTTCGCGCAGCTCTTCGCTGGCAAAGTAGAGATTGCCGTCGATTGTGCCGCCGCCGGTCAGCTCAAAGCCTTCTTCTTCAACGTACACATCGCCGGCTACTGTTCCGCTCTGGATGCGGGTATTCATGTGATGCACGATTAAGCGCGGTACGGTGAGGGTATAGCGGTCGGTTACATTTCGGTCCTGATCCTGGGCATAGAGTGCCAGCTTACGGCGCGGCGCTTCGGCGCCCTCTTCTTCGTAAGTCGCACCATAGATCATTACCTCTTCATCTACGCTCACATCGCTGTTGAAAATGACAATCCATGATCCCATGGGTCCAAGAGCCTCCTGAAGGCTCTGCGCGTTGGTAGCGGTCATTTCGGTCGGTTGTGAAACCGCATCAACGGTTTCGCCGACCATGATATCACCCAACACTGTTGAGTCTTCAGTAATGTTGGCGCTCTCGCGCAGCTCTTCACTGGCAAAATAGAGGTTCCCGTTAATGGTGCCCCCACCGGTGAGTTCGAAGCCTTCGGCTTCTACGAAAACATTACCGGCGATTTCGCCGCTCTGGATGCGGGTATTCATGTGCCGGACTATTAGGCGCGGGGTAGTCAATGTGTAACGTGCAGTTACGTTACGATCCTGATCCTGAGCATACAGGGCCAGCTTTCGACGCGGCTCCTCAGCACCTTCTTCTTCATACACCTCGCCGGATACAACAACTTCCTGGCTGACCGTGAGGTCTCCGTTGAACAGGATTATCCAGGAACCTTCAGGTCCTACTGCTTCCTGCAGATTCGAAGCATTGCTTGCCGTCATCTCAGTTGGCCGCGAGGTTGCATCCACCTCTGAGCTTTCTTCGGTCGCCTCTTCAGCTTCCTGCTCTCCGCCTCCGCAGCCGATAAACGCGAAGGTGGCAAGTGTGATAATCATCAGCCAAATTATCGCTTTCTTCATAAAATTCCCCCTTGAATCATTCTTTGGAATGTGAATGACTTTAGATTTTGCTTATTTAAATCATAATAAATATGGCCACTACTTTAAAGATTTATAAGTAAAAAAGTCGTGTTTGTTGATTGGTGAGTGAAGATATGTGCAAAATACGCTACAATATAGGCAGGAGGCTCTGAAGTATGAAAGTTATTGTGGCCGGCTGCGGAGCTTTGGGCAGTGTGTATGCCGCCGCACTTGTGAGAAGCGGCGTCGAGGTACAAGTGTACCAGCGCCGAGGGGCGACTTTCGATGCAATCCGGCAGCAGGGCGGGGTAAAAATCGCAAGAAGTGAAGGCAAACGGGCCGAACTCCATCCGGTCAAACGGATCTCTGAAAATGCAGATGAGCTCGAGCCTGTTGATCTGATTCTTGTCTTGGTAAAAGCTTACAGTACCAGAGAGTTGAAGCCGCTGAGTGCCTGTTTGTGTGCTGAAGGAGTAGCCTTGACGCTGCAAAACGGGTTGGGAAACGCCGAAGTGCTGTCAGAAATCTTCGGGGAAGAGCGGATCGCCGCCGGGGTAGCCACCTATGGAGCCTTTACCGAGTCGCCGGGAATTGTGCGGGCGGCCGGCAGTGGGCTGGTTTCGCTGGGACCATGGCAGCCCGGGCGGGATATGCAATGGGTGTCTGATCTACTGCGTAGGGCAGGCTTCAACACCGATTATGTTGGCGACCCGCGTCCCTTTATCTGGCGGAAACTGGCGATAAATGCCATGGTCAATACCACTGCGGCCCTCACCAGAGCCAGGAACGGGCTGCTGCGGGAGAATCAGCAGGTACTCGCTCTTATGCGGAGATTGGGAGAGGAGACGGTGGAAGCGGCCAGGCGCGCAGGGGTAAAGGTTTATTTCCAAGATTTGTGGGATTTTCACATGGAAAATCTGCAGAAAACCGGGGCTAACCGGGCCTCTATGCTGCAAGATGTAGAAGCCGGCCGGATCACTGAAATCGATGCCATTTCTGGTGCCATTTTGGGTTTCGCCCGCGATGAGGGCGATTTTCCTTACACCCGGGCGGTGTACTCCTTGATAAAGGGGCTCGATGCGATGCTGGGGACAGAAAGCGGGTGAGTATTGTCCCATAACCGTGTGCAAATGAATAAAGATTCTTATAAGGTACAGTTTTTTTCGCGCAGTACTGTGCGTTTCTCGATTGCGCTGGTGGTAGCAGTGATTTCGATAATCGCTCTCACAGGATATTTTTCCGCTCAAATGCTGGATAGTTTTATTGATTTGAGAAAGCAGGAATTAAAGCGTCTGGTAACCCTGGGCTTGCATTCCATCGATCCTATCCTCGAACGCTATCAATCCGGGGATTTGAATCATCAGGAGGCCCTTTCGCGGGTGCGAACGCACGTTCGTCAGCTGGTGTATGACGATCCATCAACGAGTAATTACCTTTTTATGAGTGCCTATGATGGCACTATGCTGGTTCAACCATTCGATCCTGAACTTGAAGGTACTAACCAGTGGAATTTGCAGGACAGTCACGGACTATATATTATTCGGGAGCTGGTGAAGACTGCGCGTGGAGGTTCCGGTTATGTTGAATACTACTATCCTCCCCCGGAAAGTGATAGACCGGAAAAGAAAATATCCTATGTAGTCGGAATTCCAGAGCTCCAGGCGTATATTGGCACAGGGCTGTATCTGAACGATGTACAAACCGTGGTGGATGGGTTTCTGCGGAGGGGCATGATTGCAATTTTAGCGGTTTTCCTGCTCTTGGCCCTGGTTTTAGTGCTTCTTTTCAGACCCTATTATCACGCTTATTATGAATTGCAACAGAACTTCAGCGCGATTGCCGCAAATCCGTCGCAGGCGCCTGAGGAACTTTATTCCGCAATGGTTCCTCCCGATGCGCCTTCTGAAGTGGGTCTTTTAATGCGGAATTTCCACTTGATGCTCACGCAGTTACACCAGGCCCGGTTGAAACTGGAAAAATCACTGAAGGATAAGGAAATACTTCTAAAAGAGGTTCATCATAGAGTTAAGAACAACCTTCAGATTGTATCTTCACTCTTAAAACTGCAGACATACCATTTCGATGATCCGAAACAACTAACAGTACTGAATGAGAGTGTAACTCGTATTCATTCGATGTCGCTCATACATCAGATGATTTTCTCGAGTGGAGAGTTTACTGAAATCGAGATTTCGAGTTATCTCCAAAAGCTGGTCTACTCCATCTACCAGGGATTTAGACCTACGGATGTGCGAATTTCTTTACAGTTCGATGTAGACTCAGATTCGGTGGATGTCGATAAAGCAGTGTTGTGTGGCTTGGTAATCACAGAGCTTGTGACGAATGCGTTAAAGCACGCTTTTGTGGGCCGGGAAAAAGGGCTTCTGATTGTCGGTTATAACAAGAACTCCGAAGGTACTCAACTGTGGGTTCAGGACAATGGTCGCGGTGCTGATCCGGCTTTGCTGGAGGCAAAACAGGAGTCCCTCGGAATTAGTCTTATCCTCTCCCTGGTAGAACAACTGCACGGACGCGTGCATCTGGAAGTGAATAACGGCAGTCGTTTTCTCATCAATCTACCTGAATAGGATCGAGTTTTCAGTACGCCGGAAAGGCTTCAACACGATTGCGTCCCATGTTTTTTGCTGTGTAGAGGGCTTGATCGGCTGTTTCGATCATCGATTTGAAGGTTACCGGATTAGTGCCTGGTTTTCTGTCGAAAAAATCCTGATCTATCGCGGTAAGACCTATGCTGATGGTGACCGTGCGTTCAATACCTGCGAATCTTAGCGTTTCAACCGCTGACCTGAGCCGTTCGGCCACCATTTCGGCCGCAGCCCCAGAGGCCTCGGGGAGCACCACAGTGAACTCTTCGCCGCCGTACCGTCCGCAGATGTCCTGGTTGCGGAGTTCCCGGCTGCAGGCGGAAGCGATTTCGGTTAACACCTCATCGCCCTTCAAGT
>JAASTM010000161.1 GCA_021767325.1 Spirochaetales bacterium | reverse complement strand
TGGCCGAGGGCCGGGTGGTGCATCTGCACAGCAAGTCCACCAAGGAGCCGGGGCGGAGCAACGCCATGTTCTCGGTCAACTACATGGATCGGCAGTTGAGAAAGGATATAGTCAATTATGTTCGTCAGACGGTCAGCGTGGCGAAGAACGTCAGCTGTCTTTTGGAACGGCTGTGCATCTACCGTCTGCACCACAACTTCATCAAGCCGTACCGGGAGAACAGTCCCAGGAGTGGCATTACCCACGGGTCTTTGGCCGGATGCGATATGGACTGGATGAACAACCTCTTAGCCCGGCGGTTTGTGCAACGTCCCTTTGCCTCGCTGCTTCCATTAGAGGCGGGTGAACGGGGCATATGGTTTCGCCTGTTCAAAACGCCCTTGAAGTGGGGTGAGGAGTATCTGCCGAAGTACGCTAGGGGTTAAGTGAAAAAGAGTGCAAGGAAGAGAAAAGTTTATTTCACAACGATTGTAACATAGCGGGACTATTTCCATTTTTGCAATAAGCTTCGGGACAGTCTAAACACGTAATAAAGGCCGCTGGTAGCGGCCTTGGTGAATACTGTCAGGCCGAATAGTTCGCCTGACAGCAGTGTGAATGTAATTATTTATTTAATTAATGGACGTGGCCGTGATCAAGCTCTTCTTCAGTTGCATCACGTACATCTGAAACTGCTACATCAAAGTGCAGGGTCTGTCCGGCAAGTGGATGATTCGCATCCAAGGTCACTTTTTCATCACCAATGCTTTTGATGGTAAAAATTTGCACCTGACCGTTACTGTTTTGGGCCTGAACCTGCATGCCTTCCTGAATTTGGGAAGCATCCTGAAACTGCTCTTTGCCGACTTCGAACATCAACGATTCATCGTATTCTCCGTATCCCTCTTTTGGTTCAACGGTCACAGAGAGTTCTTCGCCCTGTTCCTTGCCTTCGAGTGCATTTTCCAGTCCAGGAATGATGTTTCCGCTTCCAAAAATGAAGGCCAGCGGCTCACGATCCTGAGAGGTGTCCAGGACCTCGCCGGAATCATCTTTCAAGGTATAGTCGATGCTTACAACCTTATCGTTTTGAATTTTCATATTTCCCCCTTGGTAAATTTCTGCATCAATAAGCTTTTCAACAGTAATTGTTGGCGATTTTCAGTAGTTAGATTGGATATGAAGAAAAGATATCAATGGTCTCCTATTAAACTACTAAAATTTATCCTGAACGGAAAGGGGGGCAGCCCAAAAATCTAATCACAGCCCGGTTTTTCCACTTTATCCGAATCGACCAGGAGAATCAGCTGCTCCGGCAAACCGTTGAGCAGGTTTTTCGGGATGTGAAAATCATGTGAATTGGACAGTTCAATAATGAATGACAGATGGTCATAGTCCCAACTATGAAAATCATCCCGTTCGCAGGATGCTGTAAGCGTGAGTATTATTTCAGCACACACCTCCCCCAGCTCCTCTGCTTCAAATTGCTCGAGTGCCTCATTGAAGAGGACTTCACCGTCGTAATCCTCAGGTATATCTTCTAAAAAGGTCGATTTGAGACGATCAATGCTGCCCGCATCACCGTCGGCTGCAATACTTCGATAATCTTCAATCAAAGAGGTATCAAACTGTGCCATTCTTGTTCTCCTTTCTACCTCCAACATAGTAATGCCTGCTCGAAAGGTCAAGTTTTATGTAATGTACCAAAGGATGTGGGATTATTTTCGTTTTTGATATTACTCGCGGTCAGCGCATATTTTTTGCAAAATTACTGAGAAAGTGCAGGCGATTTCGCCGTTGGCGAGTAACAGAAAAAATCTCACAACTTTTTTAACACCAAGGATTGTCCAATACAGGCAAGGTGTGGTACGTAGAATTATGAAGCCACAGATTCAGGAGCACGAACACCCGCGAACCACAATAACCGCAATCATGATCGCTGTTTTTCTGCTGGGATCCGGAGCAGCGCTGCAGGGGACGGCGGTTGCCCTGCGGGGCGGAATCGAAGGCTTTAGCAATCAGATTATCGGTGTAATTATCTCATCCTACTTTGTCGGCTTCATAGCCGGATCACTGCTGGTGGTCACCTTTATCCGGTTCGTCGGCTACGTGCGGACTTTTTCAGCCTTTGCCTCGTTGGCTTCGACCACTGCCCTGGCCCACCTGATTGTAATCGATCCGATAGCATGGGTCATTTTTCGCAGCCTGCACGGGCTGTTTATAGCCGGGATGCTGGTGATCGTGGAGAGCTGGCTCAACTCGTCCACATCCACTTATAACCGCGGACGGATCCTCGGCCTCTACAGTCTGGTGTATCTGGCTGCCATGGGCGCCGGACAGCCGCTGATTGCGGTTCTGCCGCCGGCCGGTTTTGAGTTATTCGCCGTCACGAGTATTCTGGTATCACTTTCACTGGTTCCCCTGGCCTTAGCGCAGGTGTCCGGAGTCCCGCAGGTAGACCGGACACCGATCCGACCGATCAAAACTTTCACTAAATCGCCAATGGCCGGGTTCGGCGTGATTCTCAGCGGTATGAGTGCCGAGGCCATGTGGGGGCTGGCTCCCTTATTCGGGCAGACTTCCGGCTTCAGCGAGGCGGGTATCGGTTATTTAATGCTCTCGCTGTCGCTGGGCGCGCTGGCCTCGCAATGGCCGCTGGGCTGGATATCCGACCGGAGTGACCGCCGCATCACCATTCTGGCGGGAGCCGGCATCAGTGCCGCGGCGGCCGGTGGAATAGCCCTGGTGGGGGCAGCCGGTATGCCCCTATACGTGCTCACATTTCTGTTCGGCGCCTTCTGTATGCCGTTGTATTCGCTGTCAATCGCCCTGTTGAACGACCAGTTAACCCATAGCGAAATGGTCCATGCGGCCAGTGCCCTGGTGGTTTTTTACGGACTCGGTTCGGCCGCCGGTCCATACGGGGCCAGTGTGGTCATGGGCCTGCTCGGCCCTAACGGGCTCTTCCTGTTTATCGGGGTGGTACTGGCCGCCTTCGTTCTGTTGAGTCTTTCCCGGCTGCTGCTGGTACCCTTCCTGCCGCGTCGTCATCAGGAACACTACCATCCCTATCCGCGCACTACTTTCGCTGCATTCTTCCTTCTGCGCCGCCGGACAAGCCGCAGCCCGGCCCGCCGCCGTACCCTTCGACCCGGCAGGAGACCCGCCGCAGAGCCCGAGGCTGAAGCCCTGAGCACAGAAACTATCACTCCCTCGAGTGTCGAGGTACAGCTGACCCACGATGACACCGGACTGCTTTCCGAGGATACCGATGATGAGGAATAATTATAAAAAATGCACTCATTTCCGCAATTTCTTCAGCCCAAGACTCCGGGCCCCGAGTGTAGACCAATCCACAAGTAGTTTCAGATATCAGTTCTGCCGCTGTCCTTGAAACGGTGCATAATCTGTAAGGATTGATCGGCGTAGCGGCGGGCACCCTGCGGATCGTTCCGCCGGCTGCTGACCGAGATTACGATGTACTTCTGATGCTCATACAGCAGATAGAAGAGTCTGCGTACCCGGGCAGCCCGATCTCGCCGGAAATCCGGCTGACCGTAGCCGCGCCAGAACTCTTCCCCGGTCATCCCGCAGTAGTCGGCAATTGCCAGGTCCCACTCCACGTCACCCCAGCAGGCCCGGTCGAAATCGAGCAGCGCGGTCACCTGGCCCTCGGCAGTGGTCAGTATGTTCTCGACCCACAGATCACCGTGACACAGCCGGGAGACTTCGGTATGGGTAAATACCGGTGCGTGCGAATGCAGCAGAGACAAGGCCCAGTCCGCGGTTTTGCGGTCGTAGATTTCCACGCCGACAATGTCGTCGAGAAGGCGGCGGTACATCTCGAGGAAGGCCGACTGCCAGTCCGGCTGCGGCTCCATGCAGTTATGTGCTCCGACGTAGCCGAAACGGTTCTGCGATTCCCGCAGGCCGTGCAGCTGTGCAACGCATCCGCCCAACTCCTGCATCGCACGGGCGGAGGCCTGCGGGCTGATTTCTGTCAGCGGACGGCCGGGCATCAGCTCCATCACCAGAAAATCTCGGTCGATATGCTGCCGGGTGAAGTCGTGAGCCAGGATTCGCGGTACCGGCACAGTGGTTTCCGCCCGCACCCGGCGGTGGATTTCCGGTTCCTGGCGCATCATTCGGTATTCATAAAACAGCTGCAGCAGCGAGTCCGGCGGTGCGATCCGCAGGACATAACTGCCTGTGGCGGAGGAATCCGGTGCTTCGATTAGAAAGCTGTCTGAAAAGCGCCCGTACCCCATATTTTTTACAGAATGGGCCTTGATTTGCATTGCGTGTTCGAACAGCTGTGCGGCGGTGGAGTCATCTATCATATGTCACAGTATAAGCGGCCGGAGCCTCCGCTTCAACGGTGCTGCTTTCGATAGTCCCGGAGCATCTGCGCCCTTTCCCGAAAGAGATCTGCCTGCCGGGGCTTGTCCACAGATTCAGCCGCCAGAGCAGCCTCTTCGTACAGGAGTATGTTGTATTTATTCTTCAAAATCTGCATTTCCAGAACCTGCAGGTACACATCCGGCTTGCCCATCTGTCGATAGATCTTTTCGAGACAGCGGTACACCGCCGGGTCCTCCGGTTCCAAATCGAGGGCCCGGCGACCCGCCAGCGCAGCCTTGGTCAACCGGCCCTGCCGCCGGTGGCACTCTGCAAGCCCCAGCTGCGCCCGGGAATAGTAGGGATACTGTTCGATCAGCTCTTCCCACTCGGCCTTAGCTCTGGCGACATAATCAGCTGCCATCAGCTGCTCGGCCAGAACCGTCCGTACATCCGTTGAGGATGAATACCACTCAGCCAGACGCTGTAACTCGGCCAATAGATGCTCCGGTTCCGAATAAAGCCCGATCAAGACCGACAGCGATTCTTCTAACAGGCGCTTCGGCCGCTCGGACTGTTCGGACAACGATTTCACGCGCTGCAGCCGAGCCGGATCTTCCCGCCCTCCCGCTTCCATCTCTTGTGCCGCCTGCATACGATAGTTGTTGAACATCTGAACCGCTTTCCCGACAGCCTCCTGTATCAGACTGCGGGCTCTATCCGTTTCCCCGGCAGCGGCGGACTGCCGGCCGAGAAAGAGGAAGGGCTGAGGGTCGGCCGAGTCGTATCGAACCGCTTTTACAAAATGTTCCCCTGCCGCTGCGAGTTTACCACGGCTTTTTAAAAGGTCACCGAGTCCGGCGTGGGCGTCAGCGCTTGCCGGCCGCAGCTCCAAATAGCGGCGGTAGGTCTGCTCCAACTCCTCGCTTCGATTGGTATGCCTTAATACAGAGATTTTATATGAAATGAGATCAGAGTTATCCGGCTGCAGGCTGAGGGCTCTCTCAATCTCTTTCAAAGCAGTCTCGAAATTACCGTCGCGAAACGCCTCAAGCGACAGGCCGACAAGTGCTTGGATTAAGCCTTGTTGGGTTTCACTCCGGTGAGGATATTCTTTGTAAAGTTCGTCGAACAGAGTTGCTGCCTGCGGGTAATTTGACAGATGCAGTTGCAGATTGCCGCCGGATAGACGAACCAGATAATCACTGGGGTCAAGACGGCGGGCCATTGTAATAGCCTGGCGGGCGGCATCGATTTCCTGGGTATTGAGATGACACATTGCCAGCAGGGCAAAGCCGGAGGCATCCAAACGGCCGTTATCCCGCAGTGCTGCGAGCAGCTGTTTTGCCTGATCGTATTCCTGGCGATTATATAAGGAAAGAGCCAGCTGGAGTTCATTCGCGCATACGGGTAGTGCACACAGCCCGAACAGAATCAGAACGAGTAGAAGTACGCCGAAGATTGTGTTAATTGCCGGTCTAAAACTCATAATGTGCGAATGTGGAGAACAGGAACGGAGTTTCATAGTCCACTGTTTCTGCGTATCTATAACTGAACTTCGAAATAATGCTGAACGATTCCATTAGCGGCACATCAAGTCTGGCATCCACCTGATGCTGAACTCCCCGGAAGCCGTGTCCCACCAGATAGCTGCTGTTAACACTGAACGGGACCTCTTGCCCTGCCAGTGTAAAACCGGCACTGTGCTGAAAAGCCGAACCGTCCTCCGCTGTCACCGAGGCTAAGTCCACCCACTCCCAGCTGAACAGATACCGCAGACTGAACTGCTTCGTAAGGGGAACAGCGGCTGAAAAGGAGCTTTTTGAAAGTAGATTTTGTT
>JAASTM010000160.1 GCA_021767325.1 Spirochaetales bacterium | reverse complement strand
TCCAATAATGCCGAACGGGAGATGGTAGAGAAGGTTCGTAACATTACCCGATACGGCTATGTATTGAAAAACTCGGGCGAATTCGTGCTGATTGAATCGATACATATGGCTTTCGAACTGTTTGAGGCGCATAAAGCGCTCGAAGAGAACCGGCGTTTTTTATCAGCGGTAATGCAGAATCTGAGAATAGGTGTAGTAGCCTGTGACCGTCACGGCAGACTGTCATTTTTCAATGAGAAGATGTCGGATTTGCATAAGGCGCCGCAGAAAAATATACCTCCTGAAATGTGGGCGGAGCAGTACAATCTGTATCTGGCAGACGGCCGCACAAAAATGCAGAAAGAGCAAATTCCTCTGTATCGGGCGTGGAAGGGTGATTTTTTTAATGATGTCGAGATGGTGATTAAGAACGATGCCGGCGAAACCCTCACCATGTTAGCCAGCGGCCAGCCAATGAAAGATGAATACGGCACTATAGAGGGAGCTGTGGTGTCTATGTATGATATTACCGCCCGTCGCAAAGCAGAAAGAATGGTGGAAGATCGGGAAGCAAAACTCTTCGAGAGCCGCAAAAAATATTCTGAGCTGTTCGAGTACGCCCCAATAATTATGTGGCAGGAAGATTTTAGCGGGATCAAGCGGGAGCTTGATAAGTTGCGGAAGAGCGGAGTCGAAGACCTGAGCGAGTATATTGAGCAGAACCCGGATTATCTGTGGCAATTGGTTCCGTTGGTAGCAGTAACTGATATAAACCGGGCTACTATGGACCTTCTGCAGCTGACGACTAAAGAACCCGCGTTGGGGAGTTTATCGAAAACATTTACAGATGCTTCTCTGGATTTGTTCAAAAACGAACTGCTGGCAGTATGGAACGGACGAACGGTGTACGAGGATACCGGAACTATCAGACCACCCAATGGTAGAGAACGGCACATAATAATCCGTTTTCAGGTATTACCCGATTTCAAAGATACCATGAAAGAGGTGATTCTTTCCTTTATTGATATTACTGATAGACTCAACGCTGAAAACCGGGTAAAACAACTGCTCTTAGAGAAGAATATGCTGCTGCAGGAGGTACATCATAGAATCAAGAACGATATGAATACCATCAGTTCCCTGCTTTCACTGCAGGCCAGCTCCATTGCCGATGAGCAGGCATCGGAAGCCTTGGAGGAAGCCCGACAGCGGATAACACTGATGCGAGAGATTTACGAGTCATTATATCAAAGTGAGCATTATCAGCAGTTTTCTATAAAGGAATATATCGAAACAATTATTGATAATATAAGATCCACTCACGATGAGTTTACCGATATTCAGATTGAAACCGATTTAGTTGAGCTTACAGTTCCGACCAAAAAAGCTTTTCCGTTGGGCATTATTTTGAATGAACTGGTAACGAATGCCTACAAATATGCGTTCTCGACAAGCCGCAGCGGGAAAATTGAAGTTAAAATGTATAATGATGAGCAGCACCACACTTCAATTATAGTAAGAGACAACGGATCGGGGTTTCCGCAGGACGTAATTCAAAAGGGAACCTATGGTTTCGGCCTGACCTTAGTGCAGACCTTTGTTGAACAGTACAAAGGCGAACTGAATCTGAAAAACAGAAAAACCGGCGGGGCAGAAATACGGGCTGTACTGCAGGTAAGTGAATAGAATTAAACCGGTTCCAACACAAGAGTGACCGTTATACTCGTTCCCTCAGTATTTTGTATATCTACGGTACCGTCGAATTGCCGGGCGTAACCTTGCACCAGGGTCAATCCAAATCCGTAGGTTTTATCGGTGATGCTTGATTCAGTTGCTCCGTCACCATCATCTGCAACACGTATTTCTAAAAGGTTGGATTTTATTTTCCTGAGTGACACACTGATATGTCCTGTTTGTCTGTCGGGAAATGCATATTTGAGCGAGTTGGTGATGAGCTCGGTGACCACGATTCCGATCGGCAGAGACTGTTTGGCAGTAACCTGAATATTCTCAATATCGGTTGAGATCGAAATGTATGCGGTAGTAGAGTAGGCATTTTGCAAATCTTCAATCAACTCGAGGATAAACGGCTGCAGTTGCATCGTATTAGAATCACTGCCCGCGTACAGTTTGTGATAGAGCGACTGCATGAGCCGTATGCGGTTCTTCGCTTCCTCGAAAGCTGCCAATACATCGGGATTCTTGAAATACGAGGCCTGCACCGAGAGAATACTGTACATTGTGTTCATGTGATTCTTTATCCGGTGATGAACCTCCTTTATGAGCTGATCTTTCTCTTGCAACAGTTTAATAACACTTTGCTCGGCAGTTTTGAGTTTGGAAATGTCGGCATACACACCAACAGCACCTACCAGTTCTCCGTCAATCTGGATAGGAGCGGCGGACATCAGCACATCGATCGGATTTCCCTCTTTCGTATAACGAGTGGTCTCCTGTAGATAGAAGGGGGTGCCGGATGTCACACTGGCTGAATACTCCCGCGCTTCATGCAGGATTTCGCTGCCGGTGAATGCGACTAAGGAGTCTACATGCTTGCCTACGGCTTCCTGGGCAGTATAGTGAAAGAGATTCTCGGCGCCCGGGTTCCATTCGATTACATGGTGATTTTTATCGAGGGTAACTACTGCATCCGGTACAGCGGTCAAAATGGTCTCGAGGTATTTTCTGCGCTCCTCTTTTTCACGGATGAGCTGTGCTTCTTCGGTGATGTCCTGAATTGCGCCACTCATCTTTATCGCACGCCCATTTTCATCTCTGATTACTATACCGTGAGTTTTAATAATTCTTTCGGAATTATCTGCCGGCCGGATAATGCGGTGCTCGATGTTATAGTACCCGTCGCCGTCTACTGCGCTGTGAAAAGCCTGCTTCACCTTTTCGAGGTCTTCCGGATGGACTGTTTTGTCCAGTTCCTCTATGGAGACAATCTCCTTGTCCACTCCATGTACCTCTCGACAGCCGGGAGTAAGATGGAAAACACCGTTTATTAAATCTTTTTCCCAGCCTCCGACTCCGGTGAGATCTTCGGTAATGTTCATCAAAATTTCTTTCTGTTGTACACGCCGTTCACTCTCGCGGAGGAAACGTTCGGTGCGGAGCCTCTTCATCGCAATCGAGGCTTGCTGTACGAAAATTTCGATAGCCAGTTGGTTTGTAATATCACTCTCACCAGTATAAATGAGGGCTGCATTGGCGTAGATCCGGTTGTTCAAAATAAAACCGACACCGTAGATTTTATCTACTTCAAGAATATGCTCCAGTTGAGTAGCGCTATTCTGTGGAATCATACCGAAAGAGAGTTCATGAAGACCGCCCTTGAACCGCTCTATTTTTCCGGATTCGAGTTCGAAAATCGATTGATCAAGGGGATATTCAGCCCCGACAATCCGGTCTCCGACCAACTCACGCACCTCTGTGCTCACATCTTCGAGGCCGGCAAAGGCTACGGTGCGAATTATCTCATTTGCGTAATGGATGGAGTTTACCACTACATATGAAGCCCTACTCAGTCGCCTCAAAGCATGCGAACAGTAATCGTAGATATTTTCATCGATGGTAAAATCAGCCAGCTCTGCGGCCGTTTGGGCCAGAAAGAGCAGAATGCTGTGTTCTTCATTGAGTGACGGCCTTTTCTGCGGTTCAAATTGGTTATGTTCGGAGAGGTGTTCACTCAAACTCATAAATGAATCATAGAGACTGGTAAGCACTATTGCAAGCTCGGAGGAGAATATAATAATGGGCGATACTGGATTTGAACCAGTGACTTCTACCGTGTGAAGGTAGCACTCTCCCACTGAGTTAATCGCCCGATTACATTACACAACCTACAGTTTTTATACCACAGGTTTACTTTACTATCAACTGTTTTGTTCCTATTTATTTGTGCAGTCTCCAGAGACTAATACACATCCGGATTCACGCAGTCAGGGGCTTTTTGGTTTTTTACCATAGCCAGTAGATTGGTAGCAGCTTTGGTAGCCATACCGGTCCGCGCACCCACCGTCGCCGAAGCGGTGTGCGGGGTGATTACTATATTGCTCAGCTGTTCCAGCCCTGCGGTCATCTGGGGCTCGTTTTCATATACATCGATACCGGCCCCTGCAATGAGTTTTTCCCGTAGTGCCTGCAGAAGATCAGCTTCCTTGATGACCGGACCACGGGAAGTATTGATCAAGTATGCAGTTGACTTCATCTGTCGGAATGTATCAATGGTAAACAGGTGGCGGGTAGCTGGTAGGAGAGGTGTATGGACACTGACGAAATCTGATTGGAAGAGCAGTTCCTCCAGGTCGACCCGGCGGGCATTCAGTTTATCTTCAAGGGTCTTGTTAGCTTGTGTATCATAGTAGAGCACCCTCATATTGAAGCCACTCGACTTCAGGGCCATTGCGGTGCCGATACGTCCGGCTCCAACTATTCCCAGGGTTTTGCCGGTGACATCCCCGCCGAGAAACTGGAGAGGTCCCCAGCCCGGCCAGCGGCCGCTGCGCATGTGAGCATCCGATTCTACAACCCGACGGGCTGCGGCAAACAAGAGGGCCCACGCCATTTCGGCGGTTGCATCGGTCAGTACGTCCGGAGTGTTCGAGATGGGAACACCGCGGCGAGTGGCTTCCTCGATGTCGATGTTGTCATAACCAACCGCGTAGTTTGCAAAGCCTTTTATCTCCGGAACCGTATCGAATACTTCGGCATCTATTTTATCGGTGAGCAGACACAGTACTCCATCTTTGCCTTGTATGTTCTGCAGGAGCTCATTGCGCTTTAGAGGCCGATCCTCCGGATTTACCTCGACATCACACTCTTTTTTGAGCAAGTCGATTCCGGCCTGCGGGACCATCCGGGTCACGTATACTTTCGGTTTCACGCTATACCTCCGTTATTGAATGTTTCATTCATAGTATACAGAGTAAACCAATGTCAGCCGCGATGCAACTCAGCCGATAAACTGAAGGAACAGTACCACATGCAGCGGAAAAAGTATTAAGAAGCCGAGGTAAGTAATGAGCAGGGTAAATGCGGTGTAGCCCTGATTCACTCCCGCTTCTGACACCATAATCGACAGGTTTGAAGCCGGTGGAAGGTGGGTTTCTAGAAACAGGACCCAGATGTGGACCGGAGTCAGGAAATCGAGCCGTCTCAGAACCGTGAAGTACAACACATAGAAACAGGCCGGCATAAGCAGGAGTCTAACGGTAAACACCCCTACAGCCATCAGGGTCAGACGGGCTTTACCTTCAACATGCAGATTCAGGTCGGCTATCATAGCTCCGAGTACAACAAGAATCAGAGGAAAGGTGGTAGTGCCGATTCTCCGAAGCCCGAGGTATACATGGTGCACAAACAGCTCTTGGTCCATAATTGGAGCATTGAGATGCAGCAAAATAGCGGCGAAACCGAACACCAGCCCGATAAAGGGCGGATTCACCACATTGCGTATAGAAAAATCGCTCTTGCCGGTTATCAGGAAATGTCCAACTGACCACAGCATCGGACTGAATACGAGCACATATGTGCCTACATACAGCGCAGGGACTGCGGTTCCGAATCGCTCGACAATCAGCGGCATGGTTAGAGGAAAAATTTCTATAAGGGTCAGCGGAATATAGGCGGAATTCCCGAAAGAAGACATAGCAATCCCGGCGCGTTTCTCTTTCCCGGAAAACGGAAGGATTGTAAAGACGGTATAGGATAAGAACAGCCCCAGAGCCAGCAGGAACACAGCTGCAATCGGAAACAGCCAGCTGCTGGCCAGTGCATTACGGTCGGTTTCGACTACTTTACTGAACAGATAGATAGGCAAGGCGCCTTTTATCAGGAAACTACTTACATTTTCAAAGAATTTTGACGGCAGAATATTTCTACTTCTGAGGTAAAACCCGACCCCCATGATGATAATGATCTGGAGCATGGTGTGTACTACTGATACAAATATTGAACTCATAATGAGGCCATATGGTAATGCTTTCTAAAAAAATGTGCAATAAAGTGCGATTTATTAATTCTTTAGTTGACGTTCACCCCGGGGTAGTGCTACATTCTTAGTGTAATAGCTAAGTAGTACACTAATATGGAGGTATGTATGTATAATGAAGCGGTAAAGGTAAGTGATCTTACCTTCGCCTATGATCAAAGACATCCACTGTTTCGAGACCTTAATATGGAGCTCGAGATGGGCAATATCTACGG